>DASUPX010000372.1:0-3715 GCA_036280905.1 Rubrobacter sp.
GATTCTCCACGGCTCCTCGACCTCGGGGCCTAGCAGGGTCGCGGTGCGGCCTTCCGTCTCGGTGTCTTGCACGTATTTTCTTTCCTGCTCCGGGGTCATCCAGGCGCCTTTGCCCGCGAATTGCTGGCAGGAGACGACTACCAGGGAGGCGGCTTCGGTGCTCTGTTGTTTTCTTGTGGAGGGGAGGATCTCCACGCTCGCGCCTGAAGGGGTTGGGGGGGCCGAGGGGCGCAGGGTGGCGCACCAGGTCAGGACGGTGTCGGGGATGGTAACGTCGGGGAAGGGCGGGTTATCCGGCCCGGCCTCTGCGTAGACTTCGCGGCCCTCGGCAAGGGCGTAGAGGAGCAGGGAGGCGCCTGCAGAGACCACCATCTCCCTGGCCTCCGGTGGGGCCGAGGCGTCCAGGTCGAGGGCCAGCGCGAACGGGGGGTGGGTCTCCCTGGCGAGCTCGATCACGGCGAGCCTCCCTGACGGCAGGCCGCGGGCGCTCCGCTTCCAGGCGATGAGGCGGGCCGGGTCCCCGGGCCGGTACTCCCTGACGCCCCAGAACTCACCGCCGTGGCCCCTGTGCAGCGTGGAGGACTCGCTCCCATCACCGGGCTCGGCGTCCCTCTCCGACCACGGGGAGAGTGGGGCCACCTCGAAGGTCCTGGGGTAGACCACGGTCTCCGAGGCAACGCGTATCCTGCGGCGTCCGTAGAACAGCCCGAAAGGAGCCCTCGACTCCACAGCGATCTCCCCGCCGGCGTAGATGCCCCGGCGCGGGTTCTCGACCGTGTAACGGACGGTCTCCGGCCTGCCGCCCCGGAGCCGCACGGCGACGGCCCTTCCCGTGTCGCCGGCGAAGCTGTCAAGCGTCTCGACCATGAAACGGGGGAGGCGTCCCGTGTTCTTCAGCTCGAGTGCGCATTCGAAGGGTTCGCCGGCCGTGGCCACCACGGGCGCTTGCCTTCTGAGTTCGATGCGGCGTACGGCCAGCCAGGGCAGGGGGATAGAGACGAGTACCATCCCGAGGAGGGCGGCGACCACCACGTACAGCCAGCCGGCGCCTACGTTGGAGGCGATCAGGTACAGCACCACGCCCAGAACTACGACGAAGGCCGGTTTGGCGGCGCCCTTCACGCCGGTGGCGGCACGGAGTCGAGGATCTCCCGCAGCACCGTCCCGGCCGTCGTCTTCGATACGCCGCCGCGAACCGAGAGTCGGTGGGCCAGCACCTCTGGCGCGAGCGCCTTGATGTCCTCCGGCCCCACGAAGTCCCGGCCCCTGGTAGCGGCCCGCGCCTGGGCCACCCTGACCAGTGCGATGGAACCACGTGGCGAGGCGCCCAGGGAGACGGCAGGATGCTCGCGCGTTGCCCCGGCCAGCGCGACCGCGTAGGCCAGCACCTCATCGTGGACCTGGACGCCCCGCACGAGCTCTCTGGAGGCCCGGATCTCCGCTATCTCCACGACTGGCTCGACCTCTTCCAGTGGCCGCCCCTCGACCTGGGCCCGCACGATCCCAAGCTCCGCCCCGGTCCCCGGATAGCCCATGCTCGTCGACACCATGAACCGGTCGAGCTGGCCCTCCGGAAGCGGATAGGTCCCGTGGAACTGATGCGGGTTCTGGGTCGCCACCACGAAGAACGGTGCCGGCAGGGGCCGCGTCTCCCCCTCCACCGTAACCTGCCCCTCCGCCATGGCCTCGAGCAGCGCGCTCTGGGTGCGCGGGGTGGCGCGGTTGATCTCATCCGCCAGCAAAACCGGCGCGAAGACGGGGCCGGGCATCCAATTAAACTGACCCTCCCGCGGATCGTAGATGCTAGTGCCCGTAATATCCGAGGGCAGGAGGTCAGGGGTGAACTGGATGCGCGAGAAGTCCGCCGCTATCGAGGACGAGATGGCCCTGGCCAGCGTCGTCTTCCCGACGCCGGGAACGTCCGTAAGCAACACGTGGCCGCCAGCCAGAAGCGAGATAAGGCAAAGATCCACCACCCCGTTCTTGCCCACGACCACCCGGCCCACGGACCCACGCAGCCGCTCGTAGACCTCCCTGACCCCCACCGGATTCTCCACCCTGCTGCGCTGAATAGCTACCCCTCCAGACCCGGCGTCGTCAGATTATGCACCACATCTCCGCATCACGAACTCCTATCTAGACGGACCAGGCCGTGTGACGGCATCCCTCGAACGGAGCACAGCGCACCCAGCATACCCTGCGGCCCACGTCCGGTATATCGGCCAGGTGGACATTTTTGGCACGACGCTTCGGCCAGCACGGAGTGCGGCAGCCGGCGGAGGAGGCGTTCCCTACCCTCGGGTGGGTCTGCGGGGTTCGAACGCGCGCCGGCCAAGACCCTAGAAGGATTTGGCTCCCAGGATCGCAGCGAAGACCTATCCTTGTAATTGGGATGCATCGAGCATTATGAGGGGGGCATATTCGAACGTTTAGTGCCGAGCGGCGGGGGTTTTCTGGCTGTAGCGTATTGGTTACGTATCCAACAAAATACAAACGACTTCGGGTTGCGCTTCCGCGCTCGAATCTCCGATGGCCACACGCCCCGTTTAGAACTGACGAGGGCTTAGGGATCGCCTCTCCTCCGCCTTCACGGGCGCGCTGGAAAGCGCTTAGACGGCAACCTCGCGCCGCTGGCGGCGATTGTGGGGTAGGATCCGACTCAGCATGGGACGTCGCTAGCGCAGGTGTCTATTGCACCGTGCGGCGAGGCCCATCGGATCGTTCCTATCACCAGGGGTGTTACGCGATGGTGGCCTCTTGGGACCGGGGCTAAGGGTTTGTGGCTGAACTTCGCCCTAACGGGGTTCTGAGAAGATGAGATGAGAAGGCCGACCCCCTAAACGCAGTACCCTTGGGTCTGCAAAGGTTTAAGGGCTCTAAAGGCCCAATATGGAAGGAGGATCGGCCCACCATGGATGGTAGCAGCGAACAACTACAGATGACAGCCGGACTGGACCTCGGCGACAAGTACTCCTACTTGTGCCTCATCGACACGGCCAGTGGCGAGGTTTTGGAGGAGGGTAGGCTACGTACCGCCCCCGAAGCCCTGAAAAGACGCTTCGCCTCCGAGCAGTCTCCTATGCGCATCGCCATTGAAACGGGAACTCATTCGCCCTGGGTTAGCCGGCTCTTGGAGGAGTGCGGCCACGAGGTCTTGGTGGCCAACGCTCGCAAGCTTAGGCTCATCTACGCCAACAAGCGCAAGACCGACGAGGTAGACGCCGAGAACCTGGCTCGCCTGGCACGCCTGGATCCGAAGCTGCTCCATCCGCTCAAGCACCGCGGCGAAGACTCCCAGGCCCACATGGCCATCGTCCGTTCCCGTCAGGCATTGGTGGATTGCCGCACCCAGCTCGTGAACCACGTTCGGGGGGCGGTCAAGTCCTTCGGGGCCCGCCTACCCAAGTGCCCGGCAAGGACTTTCCACAAGCGAGCGCCCGAGCACATCCCCGAGGCGCTTTCGCCGGCCCTGGGGCCCATCGTCGAGCAGATCGGCTCGCTCACCGAGCGCATCCGCGACTACGATCGACGACTGGAAACCATCGCCAAAGAACGCTACCCCGAAACCGCGCTCCTGCGCCAGGTGGAGGGGATCGGGCCGCTCACAGCGCTTTGCTTCGTGCTCACCTTAGAGGATCCCCACCGTTTCGAGAAGAGCCGCTCGGTAGGAGCGTACCTGGGGCTCGTTCCCGCCAGCGACCGCTCGGGGGACAGC
>DASUPX010000373.1:0-3704 GCA_036280905.1 Rubrobacter sp.
GTGTCCGCTCCGCTGTCCTTGCTCTCTCGACCGGCGCCGTCCAGCGGGCCGCCGCGTGAACCCCGAGAAATCAGCGACGGATCTCGTCATACGCGGAGCACACGTCCTTGATCCCTCATCGGGCCTGGACGGTATCACCGACGTGCGCCTCTCGTCGGGCAGGATCTCGGAGATAGGAGAGAGCCTGCGCGGCACCCGGGAGATCGACGCCGATGGCCTCCACCTCTTTCCCGGCTTTGTAGACGTGCACGCCCACTGGCGCACGCCGGGCCGCGAGGATGAGGAGACCATAGAGACCGGCTCGGCGGCAGCGGCGGCGGGCGGTTTCACAGGCGTCGTGATGATGCCCAACACCGACCCCATCGTGGACAGGCCCGTCGTGGTAAGCGGCCTCGTACGCCGTGTGGAGAGGGAATCCAGGGTCAGGGCCCGTGTCTCCGCCGCCCTCCACGTCGGGCTCGCTGGCGAGCGCCTCACGGAGATGCGCCTGCTGAAGGAGGCCGGCGCCTTCTGCGTCTCCGATGACGGACTCAGGACTGCGTCGGCCGGCGTCCTCAGGAACGGCATGCTTTACGCCCGCTCGGCCGGGCTACCGGTGATCCTGCACTGCGAGGACCACACGCTCGCCACCGGCGTCGTTCACGACGGCGTCGCCGCCTCACTCGCCGGACTCCCCGGATCCCCGGCGAGCGCGGAGGACACGGCCACCGCAACGGCCCTGATCCTGGCCGCTGAGACGGGGGCGAAGGTCCATATAACCCACGTCTCTACGACGCTGTCGGCGGCGCTGGTCGGCTTCTTCAAGAACAGGGCGGACGTAACTTCGGACACCACGCCCCATCACCTCACGCTGACGGACGAGCTCGTCTCGACCCTGGAGGGGCTCTACAGGGTCAACCCCCCGCTGAGGCCCGACGGGGATCGCGGTGGCGTGGAGGCTGCCCTGCGCGACGGCGTCCTCGACTTCGTGGCCACGGACCACGCGCCGCACGCCCAGGAGGAGAAGGAGCTACCGATGGAGGAGGCCGCGCCGGGCTTTCTCGGACACGAGACGGCCTTCGCCGCGCTCTATACCGACCTGGTCCTTGGCGGCAGGATCCCGCTGACGCGCCTAGTCGAAGCCATGAGCTGCGCCCCTGGCCGGTGGGTTGGCGAAGGTGGTACGCTCGGGGTTGGCCAGCCTGCGGACCTGACGCTCGTGGACCTCTCCGAGGAGTGGGTTGTAGACCGGGGCGCCATGGTCAGCCGTTCTTCCAACTCGCCATATCTTGGAAGGACCCTGACGGGCAGGATCTTGAGCACTATAGTTGGCGGCGAGCCGGTACACGACAGGACGGGAGCAGAGTTTGGAGTACGTGCGTAGCCAGGGTAGGAGCAAGGCGACGCTGGTTCTGGAAGACGGGGCCGCGTTCGAAGGCTGGACCTTCGCTGGAGAAGGCGAGGTAGCCGGCGAGGTGGTCTTCACCACGAGCATGGTCGGCTACCAGGAGACCATCACCGATCCCTCCTACCGGGGCCAGATCCTGCTCTTCACCTACCCCCTGATCGGCAACTACGGCGTGATCCCCGGCGACGACGAGTCACGCAGGGTGCAGGCAGCCGCCGTGCTGGTCCGCGAGTACACCCCCCACCCGAGCAACTGGGCCAGCGAACGCTCCCTGGCCGATCTGCTGGAGCAAGAAAACGTGCTCGGCATCGAAGGTGTGGACACGCGCGCCCTCACGCGTCACCTCAGAGACAGGGGCGCGATGCGGGGTGTGATCTCGACCTCGGAATCGGACCGCAACGTTCTACGCGACCGGGCCACCGCCCATCCTTCCATGGTGGGCCTGGATCTCGCCTCCACCAGCTCGGAGCTGACGGAGCCGACCCTGCTCCCGGCCTTCGGGGAGGAGCGTTGCCGCGTTGTGGCCCTAGACTACGGGGTGAAGGGCTCCATCTACAGGGAGCTCAGGAGCCACGGCGCCTCAGTTCTCGCCATGCCGGGCTCGACGAACCCGGACGACATCTTGGCCACCGGGCCGGACGGCCTGTTCCTCTCCAACGGCCCTGGCGACCCGGCGGCCCTTGGCGATGCCGTGAACACCCTGCGTTCGCTGCTTGGCGAGGTACCGACGTTCGGCATCTGCCTGGGGCACCAGCTTCTCGGCCTCGCCCTTGGTTGCGAGACGTACAAGATGCCCTTCGGACACCACGGCGCGAACCACCCAGTAAGGAACCTCGCGACGGGGCGCATAGAGATAACGAGCCAGAACCATGGTTTCGCGGTTAACGAGGATACCTTGCAGGACGGCGTCGAGCTGACCCACCGCAACCTCTACGATGGCACCGTCGAGGGCATCGCCAGCAGGGATTTGCGTGCCTGGAGCGTGCAGTACCATCCCGAGTCGAGCCCCGGCCCGAGGGACTCGGGGTACCTCTTCGAGGATTTCGTGGAGGGCATCTCGTCGAAGGCGAGGGCCTAGCGTGCCGCGTCGCGACGACATCGCAAGCATCCTCATCATCGGGTCTGGACCCATCGTTATAGGTCAGGCCGCCGAGTTCGACTACTCCGGCACCCAGGCCTGCCGCGCCCTCCGCGACGAGGGGTACCGCGTGGTCCTCGTCAACTCCAACCCGGCGACCATAATGACCGACCCCGAGGTCGCCGACGCCACCTACGTAGAGCCCCTCACCGCCGAGACGGTCGCCGAGATCCTGCGCCACGAACGGCCTGACGCCCTGCTTCCCACGCTCGGCGGCCAGACGGCCCTCAACCTGGCCATAGAGTTGCATGAAGCAGGCGTCCTAGACGAGCTTGACGTAGAGCTCCTCGGCGCCTCGATAACCTCGATCCGCAAGGCCGAAGACCGCCAGTTGTTCTCGGAGGCCATGCAACGCATCGGCCAGAAGGTCCCCGCCAGCCGTACCGTGAAGAGCCTCGCCGAGGCGGAAGAACTGGCCGGGGAGATAGGCTACCCCCTCATTATCCGTCCCAGCTTCACCCTGGGGGGCAAGGGAGGGGCCACGGCCAACGACCACTCCGAGCTCCGCCGCGCCGTCGCAGACGGCCTCGACGCGAGCCCCGTAGGGTCGGCCCTCGTCGAGAAGAGCGTTGCCGGGTGGAAGGAGTTCGAGCTCGAGGTCATGCGCGACCTCGACGACAACGTGGTCGTGATCTGCTCCATAGAGAACGTCGACCCCATGGGGGTCCATACCGGCGACTCCATAACCGTAGCCCCGGCCCAGACCCTCTCCGACCGCCAGTACCAGACCCTCCGCTCCGCATCTTTACGCATAATACGCGAGATTGGGGTCTCCACGGGAGGTTCGAACATCCAGTTTGCGGTCGACCCGGAGAGTGATGAGCACTACGTGATCGAGATGAACCCCAGGGTGAGCCGGTCGAGCGCGCTGGCGAGCAAGGCGACGGGGTTCCCAATCGCCAAGATAGCGGCCAAACTCGCGGTCGGCTACTCGCTTGATGAGATCCCAAACGACATCACCAGCGCCACCCCGGCCTCTTTCGAGCCGGCGCTCGACTACGTGGTGACCAAGGTGCCCCGCTTCGCCTTCGAGAAGTTCCCCGGCGCGGCGCCGAGGCTGAACACGCGGATGCACTCCGTTGGCGAGGTGATGGCTATAGGTAGGACCTTCACGGAGAGCCTGATGAAGGCGATGGCCTCACTGGAGGTCGACCCGCAAGACGTGCACGCCGGCCTCGA
>DASUPX010000374.1:0-12024 GCA_036280905.1 Rubrobacter sp.
CCGGACGTGAGCAGCCCTGCGGCCGCGTGCGCGACCGGCCACAACATCCCGGAGAGATCCCGGGGATCCTCCCACTCCCAGCGGAAGCTCCTGCCCTCCCTCACCAGCCCGGCACGCGTAAGGGCCTCACGTTCGTACAGGCGCAAGGTCTCCAGGTCCCGTAACGCGGGAGCTTCATCCCCCGCCACGGCGCGAAATACGCCCTGTAGAGCACCGCGCAACGTCAGGGCATTACGGTACGCCTCTTCAGCCTTCCCCGGCCGCCCCTCGGCCTCAGCCGCCAGCCGTTCTCCCTTCCCGCCGGATAGCAGGCCAACCCATACGCTCCAGGCTACGAGGTCGCCGTAGCCGCGCAGGCACTCCTCGGGCGGGTCCCCGTCCTCCGTGTTCGCGAAGTCGAGCGCCACGTCCCCGCCGACCTTCCGCAGCCTCTCGATGTAAGCCGGAGTTTCCATCAAAAACCATTTTACCGGTTTAGCCCTCCGGCAGCCGCGGGTATGCTGTTACCACCATGAAAGTTTTTGGTAGAAACAACGAGCTACGACGGTGGTACGCGCTTGGGTTGTTGTGCGTGGCGCAGTTCGTGATGGTTCTGGACGCGACCATCGTGGCCGTGGCCTTGCCGGGGATACAGCAGGACCTCGGGTTTTCGAGTACCGGGTTGCAGTGGGTGATCTCCGCTTACACGCTGGCTTTCGGGGGTTTCCTGTTGCTGGCGGGGCGGGCGGCAGACCTGTGGGGGAGAAGGAGGATGTTCCTGGTCGGGCTCGCGGTGTTTACCGGGGCTTCTCTGGCGTGTGGGCTGGCGGCTACCCCGTCCGCGCTAGTGCTGGGCCGTATCATGCAGGGTTTTGGGGCGGCCATCGTGGCGCCTGCCGCGCTCTCTTCCCTGACCACTCACTTTCCCGAGGGTAACGGTCGTGGGCGCGCGCTTGGGGTGGGGACGGCCGCGGCGGCGGGTGGGGGGGCAACCGGCTGGTTGCTCGGTGGTCTCGTCGCGGGAAGCCTGGGATGGGAGTGGGTTTTCTTCATCAACCTGCCCGTCGGGCTCGCGGGGCTGGCGCTGGCCCCCGTGCTGGTCTCCGAGAGCCGCGACCAGAACGCCCCCTCCCGGCTTGACGTGGCCGGGGCCGTCAGCGTCACGGCGGGCCTGACGCTGCTGGTGTACGGGATCACGCGCGTGGAAGAGGCGGGGTTCACCGCGCCGGCAACCCTGGCGTCGCTCGCCTCATCCGGAGTGCTGCTGGCACTCTTCGTGATCGTGGAGGGATGGGTAAGAAACCCGCTCGTGCCGCTTGGGGTGTTTCGTTCGCGGGTGCTGGTCGGATCGAACCTCGTCGCTCTCGTGCTCACCGCGGCCACCACCCCACCCATGCTGCTCTGCGTCCTCTACGTACAGCAGGTTCTCGGGTTCTCGCCGGCCCATGCCGGCCTCGTGTTCCCGCCCTTCAACCTCGCGGTCATAGGCGGCTCCCTGTTCGGCCCGCGCCTGGTGGCGCGGCTCGGGTCGAGGGCCACGATGGTGTGCGGCTTGATTCTGGTCTCCGCCGGCTCCGCGACCCTGCTCGGGATCGGGCCCCAGGCCGGCGGGTACCTTCTGTACCTGATCCCCGCTTTCG
Organism: Rubrobacter sp.; assembly: GCA_036280905.1. Classification (GTDB taxonomy): domain Bacteria; phylum Actinomycetota; class Rubrobacteria; order Rubrobacterales; family Rubrobacteraceae; genus Rubrobacter_D. The sequence continues at coordinate 1,620 of DASUPX010000374.1, forward strand.
TGCTTATGGGAACCGGTCTAGGATGCGCCTCGGTCGCCTCGACCGCCTCGGGAACCGCCGCCGCAAGCGGCGGGTTGCAGGGCCTCGCCTCCGGCCTCTTGAACTCGGCGGCCCAGATCGGGACCGTACTCGGCCTCGCCGTTCTGGTCCCCCTGTCCGCCGCCCGCACGGAGGCCCTCGCCCACACCATCTCCCACGAGGCCGCGCTCGTCGAGGGCTTCAGGTTGGCTTTCGTCGGGGCAGCCGTACTGGCCGTTTGCGGCATCGCCGTCGCCGTTCTCCTGACGGGGCCCGAGCAATGTGAGGCCGCCGACCCTTCAGCAGACCCCGAGGGCGCCGTACAATAGCAGCCTGGCCGGTAATCCCCGGAGAATCGTCGCGGGTCGGCGAGCCGGGTGAGCGAAGGGAGCGACCCTATGAAGGTGGATTTCTACTACGATCTCGTCAGCCCTTACTCCTACCTGGCGTACGGGCAAATAGAACGTATCTGCCGGGAGAACGGGGCAGAGCTCGTGCTGCGCCCGATGCTGCTCGGGGCCGTTCACAAAGAGGCGGGCATAAAATCCCCTATCGAGACGGAGCTCAAGGCCAGATACCAGGCCAGGGATATCCGTCGCTGGGCCAAATACTACGGTGTACCGCTGATGTTTCCCGACCCCTTCCCCTTCCGTACCCTCAAGACGATGCGGGCTGCGATGTTCTTGCTGAAGAGGGGCGAACTGGAGGCTTTTACCGAGGCGGCCTTCGCGCACTACTGGGAAGAGGGTGGGGCGCCGAAAGGTTTCGATGAGGCTGACGAAGAAGCCCCGATCTCCACCGTGGCAACCCGGATCGGCGCCGACCCTGGGGAGGTGCTGGAAGGCGCCGCAAGTCAGGAGGCGAAACAGGGGCTCAAGGACGCGACCTCGGATGCGTTGCGGCGGGGCGTCTTCGGCGCCCCTGCCTTCTTCGTCGGAGACGAGATGTTCTGGGGCAACGACAGGCTACACTTCGTCGAAGCAGCGCTGCGGTAAGGGTGGGGGATCAGCGCCGACGCGCTAGGCTTGCGCGAGGCGGGTAATCTCGTCGACGCCGGACAGATTCTCGAGGTTCTGTAGCGCCCCCCCGAGCGCTTCGGCGCCCTCTCTCGAGAGGATTCGGGTCGCGTTGGCGTAGAACTTGGTCTCAAGTTCCTCGTCGCTCAGGGGGTTTTCGGGTCCTCCGCGGTTGTGCGAAACGCGGGCCTCGCGTGTCTCGCCGTTCTCGAGGTCGACCCGTAGCACGGCCGGAAACTGGTCGGGGAAGATCCGGTCGCATTCCTCGTCCGCCGAGCAACGCACGCGGGAGGCTAGGTCCAGCTTCCTCCGGTCCAGCACGGCCTCGTCCGTGAAGTCGTCCAGTGAGACGCCGAGGCCTCCCCCCCCGATGAGAGCCGTCGCGATGGTAAAGGGGCCCGAGAACTGGGCCGCGTAGCCCGTCTTCGGCCTGGCCTTCTCGTCCTCGGGTTGGGCGATGGTGCGCAGGACAGGGCCCGCGACACCGAGTTCTATGCTTTCGATCTCCCCGACCTCCAGCCCATCTTCGCGGAGCCTTATCGCCGCGTCTATGCCGGCGTGGGTGAAGTGGTTGGCCGGGTAGGGTTTGAAGAAGACCCGGCTCAGCTCCCACCTATCTCCCAGGTTCCGGGTCAGCGCCCCGGCGTCTGCGCGGTCGTCGAGGTAAGCCTGCAGGAAGCCGAAACGGCCCTCGAAAGCGGTGGTTGGGCCGGTAAGACCGCCGGCGGCCAGTTCTGCGGCGGTAACGCCCGCATGGGCGGCCCAGCCGCAGTGGATACGTTTCACTGTGCCCCCCATGCGGTTTGCCTCGATAATGCCGGCCCCCATGCTCGCCGAGATCGCGACGGCGTGACCTATCTCCTCCTCCCCGAGCCCGTAGACCATGGCCGCTGCGAGGGCTGCGCCAATGGTTCCCGCGATGGAGGTGGCGTGCAGTCCCTTCTCGAAGAACACGGAGTTGCCGAGATCCGGATCGTAGCCCGCCATGCCCACGCGCACCACGAGCTCGTCGCCGGCGGCGACGGCGCAGAGGAGATCCCGCCCTGTGGCCCCCGAAGCCTCGGCCGCCGCGAGCGCGGCTGGCACGACCGCCGCGCTCGGGTGAAGCACGGAAGGCAGGTGCGTGTCGTCGTAGTCGAGCGAGTGGGCTAGCGTGCCGTTCATGAGCGCCGCGCTCGCCGCCGGGTACCTGTCGGGTCTGCCGATAATGCCCGACCGACCCTCCCGGCCCCAGGCCCGGATCACACCCTCTACTATTCCGGCGGTCTCCATGCCGCTGGCAGCGAGCGAGATGCCGATGATATCCGTTACCCGGCGGCGGGCGTCCATGAGGATGTCTTCTTCTATGTCACCGCTCCTGACCCTGAAGGCGAAACCGGCAACCTCTTGCAGCAGGGTTTTCACCTTTGCACCAACGCCAGCGGGCGTACCGGGGAGCCCGTCCCGCCCACTATGTTGAGCGGGGCGAGAACGAACACGAACTCGCCAACGCCGGCCGCGGCGAGCCCCGAGAGGTTCATGACCTCGATGATGTGGATGCCGTGCTCGACCAGGAGCAGACGGTGCACCGGGAGCAGGGCGTGCCCGACCTCCGGCTTTATCTGCTCGTAGGCGATGGTCTCGGCGCCCGTCGCAAGCACCCCTCGACCCGCGAGCCACCGCCCGGCCTCCTCCGTGGGGCCGGGCACTCCTGTCTCATGCCCGACGAAGGTCTCCTGGTCGCCGAAGTTGCGGGACCAGCCCGAGCGCACCAGGGCGACGTCGCCGGCGCGGACCTCAACGCCCGACTCCCGTTCTGCGGATACCAGATCCTCCCCCGTTATGCCGTAGCCGGCGGGGAGCACGTCGACGCCGTGCAGGCCGGCCACATCGAGCAGAACCCCGCGGCACACCATCGGTTTGATGGCGTCCGTGCCAAGCGCCGAGAAGCGTCCTCCCCTCTGGGCATCCTCTGCGGACCGACCGCCGTGCAGCTGGCCCATGTATGAGACGTGGGCCAGGGCATCGACGTGCGTTCCGGTGTGGCCGCCGGTGGAGATCATCTCGTTCGCCGCGGAGCTGCCGTCCTCGCGCACCATATCGCCGTGACGGCGCATGAGCGCCATCCTGAACGGCGGATGGTTCGGAGAGTGGGGTGTCTCTGCCGCCAGCGGCTGGGCAAGGTCGAAAACCTCGATGCCAGCTTCGAGCGCGTGGAGCAGACCGTCGCTCAACGCGCGACCTCCCGGTCGGCCAGCGAGAGCGTGAGGCGCGCGGATTCGACCACGGCCCTGTCCACGAACCTGCCGTCGTCGAGCACGAAGGCGCCCGTGCCGGCCTCCGTCTCATCCTCGAGGCGCCCCAACAGTTCCCGGGCTTCGGCGACCTCGTGCTCTTGTGGTGTGAAGACCTCGTTCATGACGGGTACCTGAGAGGGGTGTATGGCCGAGCGCCCGAAGAAGCCGATTCGCTTTGCCGTTTCAGTGGAGCGGCGCAGGCCTTCGAGGTCGCGTACCCTCGTGTATACGCTCGCCACGGGAGGGGCCAGGCCCGCGGCTCGGGACGCCACCACCACGCGCGAGCGCGCGTAGAGCAGCCCCACCTCGTCTGAGAGGCCGAGGTCGGCGGCGAGGTCGGCTTCGCCAAGGCTCGTCCCCGAGACCCGCTCGTGGGAGGTGGCGATCTCGAAGGCGCGCTCCAGGCCGAGGGCGGATTCGATCAGGCACTGTATAACAGCCCCGCTCTGCAACCCTTCGAGCGCCTCGGCCACCAGCCTCACGCCCTCCACGGACTCCACCTTGGGTAGCCTGAGGCCGGCGAGATGGCCCGCGGCCACCGCGTCTATGTCCGCCGCGAAGAGATCGGTGCCGACCGCGTTCACCCTCACGAAGACGGGTTTGCCCGGCTCCGACCCGAGGACGCGGGCGGCCGTAGCGCGGGCCTCTTCCTTGCGGTTGGGGGCCACGGCGTCCTCCAGGTCGATGACGACGGCGTCGGCCTCGCCGGCTAGCGCCTTCCAGATCTTGCGCTCGTCGTCGCCCGGAACGTAGAGGTAGCTCCGGGCCGGAGGGGTCACAGGATGCCCCTGCCGGAGAGCTCGTCGAGTTCCTGTTTGTCGATGCCGAGCCCGCCGTAGACCTCTTCGTTGTGCTCCCCGATGGTGGGGCCCGACCATTTGACGCCCCCCGGCGTCTCCGAGAGCCTGAAGAGGGTGTTCTGCATCTTCAAGGGGCCAATCTCGGGGTCCTCTACGGTGATGATAGATTCGAGCGCCCTGTACTGGGGGTCTTCCATGATGCCTTCTATGTCGTAGATGGGGGCCACGGCCGCCCCCGCCTCCTCGAAGGCCCCCATGACCTCATCGCGGGTGCGCCTGGAGATCCAGGCCCCCACCGCCTCGTCCAGTTCGTCGGCGTGCTCGGCCCGTCCGGAGCCCTTCTGGAACCAGGGCTCGTCGATGTACTCGGGGCGGCCGACGAGGCGCATCACGCGCTCGGCGATGCTCTGGGCGCTGGTGGAGACGGCAACCCAGTGGCCGTCGCTGGTCTCGTAGGTGTTGCGGGGGGCGTTGTTCACGGAGCGGTTGCCGCTGCGCTGCTGTACGACACCCAGCTGGTCGTAGACCGTAGGCTGGGGGCCGAGCACGGTAAAGATGGGCTCGATGATCGCCAGGTCCACGACCTGCCCGCGCCCGGTCACGTCGCGGGCCCTCAAAGCGGTCAGGACCGCGGTGGCGGTGGCGAGCGCCGCTATGCCGTCGGCGAGCCCGAAAGGCGGCAGCGTCGGCGGCCCGTCGGGCTGGCCCGTCACGTGGGCGAAGCCGCTCATGGACTCGGCAAGCGTCCCGAAGCCGGGGCGGTTACTGTACGGCCCGAACTGGCCGAAGCCCGTTACGCGGGCGAGTACGAGGCCGGGGTTGATACCGCTCAGGCGTTCGTAGCCGAGGTTCCACCGCTCCAGGGTGCCCGGCCTGAAGCTTTCGATCACGACGTCGGCGTCGGCCGCGAGACGCTCGAAGATCTCTTGTCCCTCCGGCTTGCCCAGGTTCAGGGTCACGCACTTCTTGTTGCGCCCGAGCATCTTCCACCACAGGCCGACGCCGTCTTTGGCGTAGCCGTGGGAGCGCGAGGGGTCCCCCCTGGGATGTTCGACCTTGACTACCTCCGCCCCGAAATCCCCGAGCACGGTCGCGGCGAGCGGCCCGGCGAACAGCGTCGCCGCGTCGATGACCCTGATGCCCCCTAGCGCCTGCCCCCCGTCCAAACCGCCCCCTCCAGTCACCGGACCCCTCAACAGGCATTCATCTTTGCTCATGTGCCGTCCCGTCGCAAGGTTTTGACCGGGATGCGAGGACCGTGCTATGTTGGCGAACGACGTTCTTCGGGGAGAGGGGTGGCGATGGGCCGATTCGATACCGTCGTGCTTGGCGGGCAGACGGTTCTGCCCGTACGGGGCCGGGTACGGGCCGACGTGGGGATCAGGGACGGGCGCATCGCGGCGGTCGGCGATGGTTTCTCCCCTGAAGATGCCGACGAGGTCGTCGACGCTTCGGGAAAGATCGTGGTCCCCGGCGCGGTCGATCCCCACTTCCACCTCGGCATCTACCGCGACATCACGGAGGACACCAGGAGCGAGACGCTCTCCTCGCTCGCCGGCGGCGTCACGAGCGTCATCAGCTACTTCCGCACGGGGAGCCACTACCTGGAGAAGAGCGGACCCTACGCGGAGATCTTCCCCGAGGTACTTGCCGCCACCAACGGGCACTCGCGCGTTGACTTCGGCTACCACCTTGCACCGATGATGAGGGACCAGATCGGTGAGATCGAGAACCTCGTCAGCAAGGAGGGGGTTACCTCGTTCAAGTACTACATGTTCTACAAAGGCCTCGACCTCTCCGGCGCCTCCAGCGACGCCAGCGGCTACACCATGAGCGAGAACTACGACCTCGGGCACCTCTTCGAGATCATGGAGCAGGTGTCGAAGGCGCAGGCCGAGAGGACGGACGGCTCGCGGGTCTCGCTCTCTATCCACTGCGAGCAACCGGAGCTGATCCGGGTCTTCTCCGAGAGGGTGAAGAACGAAGGGTTGCTCTCCGGCCTCGAGGCCTACAGCGCCTCCCGCCCGACCCTGACCGAGCATCTGGCCGTCGCCGAGGTCGCGGTGCTCGCGGAGCACACCCGCTGCCCCGTAAACCTGCTGCACCTCTCCAGCGCGGAGGCCTTCGAGGCGGCGCTGGAAATGAAGGCGCTGAACCCTTACCTCGACGTGCGGCTGGAGACGACGCTCCATCACCTGGCGCTCACCTACGAGACCTACAACGACCAGCGTGGCAAGGTCAACCCCCCCATAAGGGCCCAGTCGGATGTGGATGCGCTCTGGCGCGGGGTTGCGCGGGGTGAGATCGACTGGGTGTGCTCGGATCACGCCTGCTGCTCCGAGGAGCACAAGGAGGGGGACCTGTGGCAGGCCCTCCCCGGCTTCGGCGGGACCGCACTGATCTACCCGTTCATCCTCTCGGAGGGTCCGAAGCACGGCCTCTCCCTGGAGCGCTGCGTGGACCTCGTCGCGACGAACCCCGCCCGTGCCTACGGCCTGGCGCCCCGCAAGGGATCCATCGCCGTCGGCGCCGACGCCGACCTGGCCATCGTGGACATGGATGAGACCCACCCGGTAACCACGGAGCGTCTCCTCTCGGCCCAGGAGTACACGCCGTTCGAGGGCATGGGGCTGACCGGCTGGCCCGTGCGTACCATCCTGCGCGGAGAGACCGTCTTCGCCAACGGCGAGCCCGTGGGTGAACCCTCCGGAACCTACCTCAAGCGCCCGCTCGATATTCCGTAAAGTTCTGTGAGAAGCTCCAGCGGTACCGATGAAGCCCCCCTCGTGGTGGTCGGGGCCGGTGCATGCGGCATGGTCGCCGCCCTCGCCGCGGCGAAGCGGGGAACAAGAACCTTGCTTCTCGAAAAGGGGACCGAGACTGGGGGCAACACCGCTCGCTCCACGGGCCTGATCCCCGCCGCTGGAACCCGCTTCCAGCGCAGGGCCGGCGTCCTGGACGACTCCCCCCGGCTGATGGCCGAAGATATCCTCGAGAAGAACGACCACGAGAGTGATCCCGCGCTGACGCACCTCCTCTGCGAGGAGTCTGGCCCGCTCGTGGAATGGCTCGTAGATGAGGTGGGTTGCGAGATGGTCTGCTACAAGGATTTTCTCTATCCCGGACAGAGTCGCCACAGGATGCACGGCCCCAGGGAAAGCTACGGAATCGAGCTGGTCAGGCAACTCGAAACGGCCGTCCTCGAGGAACCCCTGATCACCATGCACACGGATACCCCGGTAAGCGGGCTCATCTCATCGGACGGCCGCGTCACCGGTGTGGAGACGGCGGAAGGTACGATAAGAGCCGGCGCGGTCACCCTAGCGCTCAACGGCTTCGGCGGAGATGAGGGCATGGTGAAGAGCTATCTCGGCCCCGAGGCCGCCTCCGCGCTCTACTTCGGTTCCCCGGGCAACACGGGGGAGGGGATAAGGTGGGGCATGGACCTTGGCGCGGCCACGGATCAGATGGCCTCCTACCAGGGGCACGCCTCCGTCGCCGCCCCCGATGGACCGCTCGTCACGTGGGGCCTCGTCGTGAACGGCGCCATCCTCGTCAACAGGCTGGGGCGCCGGTTCGGGTGCGAGACCGTCGGCTACTCGGAGTACGCCGGCCCCGTACTGTCCCAGCCGGGCGGGGAGGCCTGGGAGATCTTCGACGCCAGAGTGTACGATGCCTCGCTCGGCACCCGCTTCGACGAGGTAGTAGAGGCCGGCAAGGTCACCAGTTCGGAGACCCTGGAGGATCTCGCCGGGCTGCTGGGTCTCCCCGCCGACGCCCTGGCCGAGACGGTCGCCGAAACGAACAGATCCGCCCGCGGCGAATCCCCGGACGCCTTCGACCGCACGGAGTTTCAAGGCGGCCCCTTCGGGCCACCCTACTACGGAATCCACGTGCGTGGCGCGCTCTTCCACACGCAGGGAGGATTACGTGTGGACGGGCGCGCCAGGGTACTTCGCACCGACAACACGCCCATACCCGGCCTTTACGCAGGTGGCGGAACGGCCGTCGGCGTAAGCGGTAGCGGATACAGGGGCTACTCCAGCGGCAACGGCCTCCTGACCGCAACCGTGCTAGGAAAGATCGCGGGCGAAGAGGCATCAGGCAACAGGCAACAGGCGTCAGGTCTTTTTCCTGATGCCTGAAACCTGTAACCTTATCTGACTCATACTGATTTTATGGTCGGGTTCTGGGGAAGAATCTCTTGTACGGGAACTCGGCGGGAAGGACGAACATGAACGAGGCTTCTCTGGTACCGGGAAGGTCTTCTGTGAACTTGGATCTCACGGGGCGAAGCGCCCTCGTGACGGGGGCCGCGAGCGGCATCGGCCGCGCCTGCGCCCTGAGGCTCTCGCAGGCCGGAGCCGCGGTGACCGTGCTCGACCTCGACGGCGGGGCCGCGGGAGAAGTGGCCGAGAGCATCGGTGGCGAGGCCCTGCAGGCTGATCTCTCCGACTACGGGGTGCTCGATGGCCTGGAGGTGGAGGCCGATATCATCGTCAACAACGCCGGCATGCAGCACGTCGCCGCCGTCGAGGAGTTCCCCCCGGAGCGTTTCTCGATGATCGTCAGAATCATGCTGGAGGCGCCGTTCAGGATCGTGCAGAAGGCCCTGCCCCGCATGTACGAGGAGGGTTGGGGGCGCATCATCAACATCTCCTCCATTCACGGTCAGGTAGCCTCACCCTACAAATCTGCCTACATCTCGGCCAAGCACGGCCTGGAAGGCTTCTCCAAGACCGTGGCCCTCGAGGGCGGGCCCAGGGGGGTAACCTCCAACTGCATCAGCCCGGCATACGTAAGGACGCCGCTGGTGGAGAACCAGATCTCCGACCAGGCCAGGACTCATGGCATCTCGGAGGAAGAGGTGGTAGAGAAGATAATGCTTACGGAACCGGCGATAAAGCGCCTAATAGAACCAGAAGAAGTGGCCGAGCTCGCCGCCTTCCTGTGCACCCCGGAGGCCTCGTTTATCAACGGCGCTTCGGTGCTCATGGACGGCGCGGCGACGGCCCACTAGCGGGCAGGAAAGGGGTAGTCGTGGCCGACACCACGGAAGGCATGCAGCTGTGGGAGCCCTCGAAAGAGATGAAGGAGAACGCCAGGATCTCCGACTACATGAGGTGGCTCCATGCCGAGAAAGGCGTAGACGTCGAGGATTACAACGACCTCTGGCGGTGGTCTGTGACCGACCTGGAGGGTTTCTGGGCTTCGGTGTGGGAGTACTGCGGCGTGGAGGCATCCGAGCCCTACGAGGCCGTGCTCGCCAAGCGCGAGATGCCTGGGGCGGAATGGTTTCCCGGGGCCCGGCTGAACTACGCCGAGCACATATTGAAGAACGCAGAAGGGCGTCTCGAAGAGCCGGCCCTCATCCACCAGTCCGAGGTGAGGCCGCTGGGCGAGGTTAGCTGGGGCGAGTTGAGGGAGAGGACGGCGGCGCTCGCCGCTGGCCTGAAGGCCATGGGCGTGCAGCGTGGGGACAGGGTCGCCGCCTACCTACCGAACATCCCAGAGGCGGTCATCGGCCTGCTCGCCTGCGCCTCCATAGGCGCCGTGTGGTCCAGCTGCTCCCCCGACTTCGGCGCCGGCAGCGTCATCGACCGCATGAAGCAGATCGAGCCAAAGGTCCTGCTCGCCGTCGACGGCTACCGCTACGGCGGCAAGGACTACGACAGGACGGGGGTCGTCGCGGAGCTTCAGGAGGAGATCCCGACCATCCAGCAGACCGTCTTTCTCCCCTACGTGGCGGAAGACCCCGATACGGGCTCGCTCCGCGACGTCGTGATGTGGGACGAGGTGCTCTCGGAGCACGAGGGTGCGGAGCTCTCCTTCGATCAGGTACCCTTCGACCATCCGCTCTGGGTGCTCTACTCGTCGGGAACGACGGGGCTGCCCAAGGCCATAGTGCAGAGCCAGGGCGGCATCCTGCTCGAGCACCTCAAGAAGGTCGTCTTTCACATCGATGTCGGGCCTGAGGACCGCTTCTTCTGGTTCACGACCACGGGCTGGATGATGTGGAACATGGTCGTCGGCGGGCTCCTCTCGGGTGCCGCCGCGCTCCTGTACGATGGGAACCCTGGCTACCCCGACATGAACGTGTTGTGGGAGTTTGCCGAGAAGACCGGTATGACCTGCTTCGGGACCAGCGCCAGCTACATCACCGCCTGCATGAACGCCGAGATCGAGCCAGGCCGTGACTTCGACCTCTCCGCGCTCAAATCCATGGGTTCCACGGGCTCGCCGTTGCCACCAGAAGGCTTCGATTGGGTATACGAGCACGTCAAGGGAGACCTGT
>DASUPX010000375.1:0-6262 GCA_036280905.1 Rubrobacter sp.
GGGGTCGGCCAGCGGGATGTTGTTGCCGAACGAGTCAAGCGGCGTACAGCACGGTCCGGCCACCGCGATACCCTCCTCGCCTGGTACGGCCTCCATGCGGGTCAGGTTTAGGAGCGGGTAGGCTTTCCTGAAGACCTGCCCCATGTTCCCGGTGGCCGTCAGGTGGTGGTTCATGCCGCCGTCGGTCACCACGAAGGTCTTGCCCCTCGTCTCCTTCACGTCCACGGCCCGCGTTACGTAGACGCCGGCGTCCGCCACCAGGTAACGGCCCAGCTCGAAGAGAAAGCGGCACCCTTCGAGGCGCGGGTCGGTACGGTAGCCAGCCAGCAGCTCGCGGAAGCCGGCGGCGAAGGAGTCCAGGTCGAACTCCGTCATCTTCTCGAAGTATGGGACGCCGAAACCGCCGCCGAAGTCGATCATCTGAAGGGGATGGCCTGCGAGGTCAGCCGCAGAGAGCGAGATCTCCAGGATGTTGCGGCAGTGCTCAAGGAGCGGGCCGACCTCGAAGACCTGGGTCGCCGTGTAGACGTGTACGCCGCGCAGCGCGAGTTCGGGGAAGGAGAGCGTCTTGCGTACGGCCTCCCCAAGCTCGGCCTGGTCCATGCCGAACTGGCCGACCGTGCCGCCCATCCGCATCCCCGAGCCCATCAGCTGGGCCTCTGGGTTGATCCTGAGTCCCACCCCGATGGTCTTGCCGGCCCCTCTCGCTATCCCGGCGAGGCGGTCTATCTCGCCCAGAGACTCCACGTTTACGGCGAAGATGCCCTCGTCCACCGCCCGCCTGAGCTCGTCATCGGTCTTGCCAGGCCCGGCGAACACTATGTCCTCAGGCCCGAAACCGGCGGCCCTCGCCACCGCAAGCTCGCCAGAGGATGCGACCTCGGCCCCGGCCTCCCGTTGCGAGGCTATGAGCTGGCAGACGCCGAGGCTCGGGTTCGCCTTCACCGAGTAGGAGACCTCCGTTCCGAGAGCCTCGTGCACGCGGCGTACCCGCTCGGAGATCATCTCCCCGTGGTAGAGGTAGAAGGGCGTACCGTAGTCTTCGGCTATGCGGGAGATAGGGACGCCCTGCGGGGCGAACTCGCCGCCCACATCACCGCCGAAGCGTCCGGCCAGGTCCCTCGCCTTATCCGATTGCGTAAGCATTGCTGATCCCCTTGCGGTCGATCTTGCCTGAGCCAGTCTTGGGCAGCTCGTCCCTGACGAGTATCTCCTTTGGCACCATGTAGGGCGGCCCGTTCGCGATCACGTACTCGCGAACCTTGTCCACTGTTCCCTCGCCGCCTTCGCGAAGCGAGATCACCGCTATCACGTCCTGCCCGACGGCAGGGTTCTCGACGCCGAAGGCGCAGGCCTCGTGCACAAACCCCGAGCCGAGCAGCAGGTTCTCGACCTCCTCGGGGCTCAGGCGGTAGCCCTGGTTCTTGATCATGGCGTCCTCGCGCCCCAGAAAGTATAGGTATCCCTCATCGTCCCGCTTCACGGTGTCACCCGAGTAGACGACTCGCTCCACCTCAAGGAGCTCCGGCGGGGCCAGCGGGTTTGGACGGTACGCCTTCCTTGTTGCCTCCTCGTTGCCCCAGTAGCCAAGGGCCACGGTGGGACCGCGGTGGACCAGCTCGCCCGGCTCGCCGGGGGCGGCCTCTCGGCCCTCCTTGGTAACCACCATGATATCGGTGTTCGGGATGGCCTTTCCGATGCAGTTGCCCTGTTCGGGGGAGGAACGCCAGATCTCCTCCGGCGCAAGATACGTGGAGCGGAAGGCCTCCGTGAGCCCGTACATCAGGAAGATCCTGGTGCCTGCCGGCTCGAGCAAGGCCCTCAGCTCGTCGAGGTTGGCCTGTGGTATGCGGCCCCCCGTGTTGGCGAGGTAGCGCAGGTGCGTCAGGGGGTTCTCCCTAAGCGATCTTGCACCCCGGATCAGGAGCGCCCACAACGGCGGCACGCCGGTTACGCCCGTGATCTCGTGCCGCCTGAGCGCCTTGAGGAGATCCCCCGGAAGCCTGGAGCGGAGCAGATACAGGGTGGCCCCCGCCCTGAGCGAGGTCGTGAACTGGCTCATCCCTGCGTCGAAGTTGAGGGGGAGCGCCGAGAGTATGCGGTCCTCTGGGGTGTTCTCCAGGTAGGTAGAGACGATCTGGGCCCCGACCACCACGTTGCGCTGGCTGGTCGCCACGCCCTTGGGCATCCCCGTAGACCCCGAGGTGTAGAGGATGGTCGCGAGATCAGCCTCGGAGACCTTCCTGTCCTCCACGAGCCCGTCGCCCTTCATCGCCTCCGCGAGGTCGACGTAGGAGGCGGCGCTAGCTCCCTCCGGATCCGCGCCTCGGTAGAAAGCGGTCTCGACGGTCTTCGGGCGGAGCTCATCGAGCTTGCGGGAGTCCCCGATCATGACCTTTATGTCGCAGTCGTCCGCGAGGTACTCGACCTGAGGCGCCTTGAAGAGGGGGTTCACGTTGACGTAGGCGGCCCCGATGCGCGACGCGGCGAGCATGGCGACGATGGCCTCCCAGGACTTCTCGAGGAGAACGCCTACCCTGTCGCCCCGCACTACGCCGGAGCCTACGAGGGCGGCGCCAAGCGCCGAGCTCTCACGCTCCAGGTCCTCGTAGGTGTACCGGGTGTCACCGTCCACGACCGCCGCTTTGGACGGGTCCCGCGCCACGGAGTTGTGGAGCAGGTCGTGGAGCGTGTACTCGGGGCTGACGCTCACGCCGCTTTGCTCTCCACAAGCGTCGCGATGGCGTCGACGGAGCCGAAGTTCTCCTCGTCGAACTCCTCATCCTCGACGACGATGCCGAAGGCATCCTCCAGAAACACCACCAGCTCGACGGTCTGGAGCGACGTCATCACGCCGTTGTCGATGAGGGGCTCGTCGTTTGGGACATCCCTCCCACCGGTCACGTTCTCCTGCAGCCACCCGCGTATGGCAGCCCTCGCGTCTCCGTTGCCTGAAACCATGTAAGCCTCCTCTTCTATCTGAGCCAGAAGCCCGCTTCGCCGTCGCCGAAAGACATCGACCAGTTGGTGAGCTCGTCCGTCGTCTCGCGCAGGTGCTCGTCCTTGAACCTGGTGAGCAGCTTGTGGCTTCTCCCCCTGCGGCGGAAGAAGCCGAGCCGCTGCAAGTCGGCTGGCCACGGCGCGGTTGGCGACTCGATGAACCTGTACCTTATTATCTGCACACCCATCCGCCTGAAAGAGCGCACCGTCTCGCGCAAGAGCGCCCGGATCACATCCTGGCGTCCCGGGAGCGCCGTCAGGTCGAGTATGTAGCCGTCCTGGCCGTGGAAGGCGGTCCTGAGCACGGCGTAGCCGAGCAGCCTGCCCCCCGACCTGACGCCGAGCAACGTTACGGGTGCCTGGGGAGAGCCGGCCCCGTAGCGCCAGCGCAGGAACGCAGCGTCCTTCTCCGCCGTGCAGGGCACCACGACGGCGATCTTTTCGAACAGGTCGTCGAAGTCGTCGTCGAACCCGTCGAGCTCCTCGGCCTCCAGGCCCGCTCCGAAGCCGCGGCTCAGCGCCTCGTCCATCCTCTCGAGCCCCCGGTTCAGCAGCTTCTGGACGGGGCGCGGTATCGGGGCCCTCGGGCGCGGGGCCGGCGGCGCGACGTGCTCCTCTGCGTCCTGCGGATCGGCGCCCGGCCTGTCGGTGAACCCGCGGGCCGGCGCGAATGTCTCCGGAAGCCGGAACACCCTCCTGAGCGGTGCGGGAACCGAGGGCATGGGCAACCGCGAGACGTTCATCAGCTTCGCCGCGTACTTCAGGTCGCCAACGACCCCGGCGCCCAGGCGGGTCTCCACGCCTATAACCGCCGGCACCATGTCGCAGACCACGCAGTTCTCCGTCTGCCGGAAGAAGGAGCGCATCAGCATGATGGCCTGGAACCCGTGCTGGCCCAGCACCATGTAGTCGCCCGGTGTGTGGGCCACCACCCGTCGGCCGTCGATCCTGTAGTACTGCGGGAACGCCGTGAGGTGCCCGACCACCTCCCCTTCTTCCGTCACGGAGACCCAGCGGTACAGCTCGTCCGCCAGAGGATGGTCCTGATACCAGCGGTAGAGGCGGGAGTAGTAGCCCACGTCGTGGACCTCGGGGAAATCCGGGTAGGAGAGGATGCGCAGCTGCGCGATCCTCTCCTCCATCTCCGAGCCCTTCACGAGTTGCACGGTCGTCTTCATGGCCGGCACCCCGGCTGCCGCGCTCCGTGTCTCGCTCTGTGTGATGCGTGGCGCAAGGAACCTCTCACTCCGTAGTGTTTTTGGTGCAGATCCAAAAGGCAGAGTGTAATGGAGGGTCCCGCAAAAGCCAAGCTCGGTGCGGGCCATCTCTAATGGGGTTCCCGGGCCGGGCTGGTATCGTGCCTACCACGATGTCCGGCGAGGCGTATTCGGGAGTCAATCTTTCCGAGAGGTTGAACGTTCGGGCGCTTGCCGTAATAATAGCGCCTGTGTGCCGCCGCGACTATACAGGGTTCCTCTTGGGGCTGGTGGCGCTAACTGGTATCGCAGGAGAGGCGACTTTTTGAAAGAGATTAGCAAGGGAGGCGGTCTGCGGACCAGCCGGCGTTCGGACGGGGTGAAGGTCCGGACGGTGCGACGCACGCCCGTAAACAAGAAGGTCAGCTACGCCCGCAGGCGTCAGGTGGCTGGCCTGGTCTTGATCGTCTGTGTCCTGCTGCTCGGGGTCGTCCTGTTCGCCTTCATCGGCGATGATGACGAGATCGCCGGCGGCGTCAGCATCGGCTCTGTGGACGTGGGCGGCATGACCAGAGCCGAGGCCGTGAAGAGCGTGCAGCAGGACGCCTCGGCAACCTTCCGGGAGATTTCCTTCGGCACCGGCAAGGACGGGTTCTCCGTGAGCGGCGATGACCTCGGCGTCGAGGTGAACGCGGCCCAGGCGGTGGATGAGGCCTACACCATCGGTCGAAGGGGAAACGTGTTCCAGCACATCTCAGATACCATGCGCTCGCGCCTCGCGGGGACGCAGGTGGCCCTCGTTGCCGGGTACGACGAAGGGAAGGCCAAGGCCGCCCTCGCCAAGGCGGCCGATGGGTACGACAAAGAGCCCAGGGACGCCTCCTTCGAAGTCACCGACGACGGCAAGGTAGTGGTCGAGAAGGCCCAGAACGGGCGGGTCCTTGACCAGGGCGCCACGCTCGCCAACCTGGAAGGGTCGCTGAAGAACATGAGCGGAACCGTTCCCATCGCCCAGGGTAAGCCCCCAGAGCCCGACGTCACCACGGCCGAGGTCCAGAGCTACAAGCCCGAGGAGGTTATCGGGGAGTACCAGACCGATTTCCTCTGGGACTCGAACCCGAACCGCAAGTACAACATGAGGCTGGCCGCCAAAGCCGTGAACAACACCGTTCTGGAGCCTGGCGAGACGTTCTCCTTCCTCGACCACACGAACAAGCTCCAGTACAAAGAGGCCAAGACCTTCTCCAACGGTGGCGTCGGCATCGCCAACGGCGGTGGGCTCTGCCAGGTCTCCTCCACGGTGTACATGGCGGCCAACTACGCGGGGCTCGAGATCGTGGAGCGCCACCCGCACTACGCAACGCTCCCCTACATAAAGCCAGGCTTCGACGCGACGGTGTGGTTCGGGGAGAACGGCTGGGGCGCCCTGGATATGCGGTTCAAGAACAACACCGACAGCTACCTGGTCATCCGCGAGTGGGTAGACGACGATGGCATCCTCCACGCCCAGATCCTCGGCCAGCCCACGGGCCAGAAGGTCGAGATGAGAACCGAGAAGATGTGGGAGGACCTCAACAGGGGAATCAAGTGGAACACCTACAAGAAGGTGACCAACGAAGACGGCAAGGTGATCGAGGACGGCCTCCTGTACACCTACCTCTACAGCTGGAACCCGCCAGCCCCCGAAGACGCGCCGCACTACAAGACCACGGCCCCACGGGTCGGGGGATGGCCTGACCCAACGAACACCACCGGTTGGGCATACCCCGAGTAGCACACCGTGAACCAGCGCCCCCGTCGCAGGAGGATGTCCGCCAAGAACAGGCGCCGCCGGCTCCGGAGGCTAGGCGCCCTCCTCGTCCTGGTTGCGCTCCTGGCCGGGTCGGCCTACGTTGTGCTACAGGATTCAGGAGGCGACCTCCTCACCGGTGATGCCAGGGGTGAAGAGGGCGCCGCGCAGAGAACGCCCCAGCAGACCGGCGACGAAGAAGGTCAGGGGAAGGCCCCCGCGAAGGCACCAGATAAACCGGCCCCGGAGGAGGTGTTGCCCGACCCCGAGCAGCCTA
>DASUPX010000376.1:0-4645 GCA_036280905.1 Rubrobacter sp.
CCATTGCGAACGTGTGCATATCAACCCGGTTGCAGTACGGTTGCAGTAAATTCGAACTGGGGACGTCATGATTTTCAGGTCCGTCCGGCTTTCTACCTCTAACCGCCGGGGGGCGCCATAAACCGTACCCAAGCGGTTCCGAGAGCTCACCAGCTGCCCTGGGCAGCAGCCGAACGCCGGGAACCGCTGTGGGGTTGTGGTGGCATTGTGGTGTCGGCATCGAGTTGTGGGCCACGATAACTGCACATCCATCCGGCACCACAACATGTAGAGGCCCTCCCGCGCGGCGTGGAGGGCCTCAGACGCCTTCCTCGCGGCTCTCGGGGGCGATCTATGCAGGACCCTGCATCTGGGCTTCGCAGAATGCTCCTTCCACGCATTTCGGTGAATAGGGAAGAAGCATCGTGCTTCTCAGGAGCATGCCTTGCTCAGCGCTTGTCTCTATCCCCAGATCGTCCCATGGCTCTGACAACGGCACCGAACGTAAGAGCCGCCGCCGCTCCGCAGATCCCTCCTATCACGATGCCCAGGGCTACGTCAGCGCTCCACCACAGAACGCCCACGCTCACCAGCACAGCCACCACGAAAAAAACCACCGCGGACAACATCACGGTGCCAGCAAGCCTTGAGCGCATCTTTCACCCCATCGTCTCTGCCTACGCCGCCTCTGCGATGCTCCCTACCCATCATCCCCACGGAGCGGTTATCGGTAAGTGACCGCTCCGTGGAGATGTCGCTCGTCTGGCTCTACTCTTGGGCGAAAGCCTCGCGCAGTTGGTTCTCCTGCTCTTCAGGCAGGTTGGTGGAGATGATCTCGAAGTCGTACTGTTTCAACTCGTCGACCACCTTGTCGACGGCGGTCGCCCCGCTGGTCAGGGCGAACAGCGCGGAGGTCCCCGGCGTC
The DNA here is from genome assembly GCA_036280905.1 of Rubrobacter sp. Taxonomy (GTDB): domain Bacteria; phylum Actinomycetota; class Rubrobacteria; order Rubrobacterales; family Rubrobacteraceae; genus Rubrobacter_D. The sequence goes on from DASUPX010000376.1 coordinate 905, forward strand.
ACTTGCTCGCGAACCTGCCTGATGAAGTCGTCGTCTATGCCCACGTCGGCCAGGGAGCCGCTTAGAGCGCCCGTGCTTGCGCCTATGGCGGCACCCAGGAAGGGCATGAAGAAGATCAGCCCGAACAAAAAGCCCCAGAAGGCGCCCCAGGTGGCGCCGGCTCCTGCCATGCCGTGAAGCTGGTGGGTCTTGGGCTTCTTGTCGCCCGCGGGCCACCTGACCACGGCCGCGTCCTCAACGGTTATCATCTGCCGCTCTTGCAGGCCCTGCAGGGCGATGAGCACCCTGTCAGCGCCGCCGGGATCGTTGAACTTCAGCACAGATAGTGTCGCCATTCGCTACTCTCTTTCCTTTGCGTTGGACCGCACGGCTCCCCCTCAGCACGAGCTAGCTCGAGATCGACCTCGGTCGACGCCGCTGGGTGGGTTTCGCCCAGCTTACTACAGGTAGGGGCATTAATCTTGGCCCGAACTTCTTAGAACGCCGTCCACGCGAAGTCGTTCGCAGAATTAACCTTCTACGAGATGGGGTGAATAAGCCTTATGGCGGGAGGCCAAAGACCGATCGCTGTTATTCCCTTACTCCTCTTGGCGCACTACCAGGACGGGGCAGTGAGCGTGCCGGACAACCGCATCCGCGATGCTTCCAAGCAGGGCCCGCCTTAGACCCCCAAAGCCCCGACTTCCCATGACGATCACCCCGGCCCCTATCTCCTCGGCCAAGTCGACGATATTCCCGGCGGGCCACCCGAACTGCAGGTGCGCCTGTACGCCCGCAGCTCCGGTCTCGCCTATCATGGCCAGCTCCTTGTCGAACTCCTTTTGTGCTTCATCGGTGCCCGGTTCGAACCCGACGTGGACGACGTGCAGCTCGGAGTTCGTGCTCTTGGCCAGATCGGCTGCCGTGGTCGCGGCCAGCTGGGCTTCCCTGGAGCCATCGGTGGCCACCAGGAGGTTGGTCGGGAAGAGCACCGGTTCTGCACGCACCACCATAACCGGGCAATGGGCGTGGCGAACCACCGAGTCCGAGACGCCGCCCATCAGGGCCCTCCTTATCCCCCCGTGCCCCCTGCTGCCCATCACTATAAGCCCTGCCCCTAGATCCTCCGCCAGGTGGACGATCTCTCGATCTACCTCTCCCATCATCAGATGCGACTGCGCAACCGTCCCACCGGCCGAACGTACCCGTCGCACTTCCTCATCGAGCACCTCCCTGCCCCCCTGCTTTGCGCGCCGTTCGAGCTCCTCCTCCAGGACCGGATCCGGTACCTCTGCTCCCTCAGGGTCGGTGGCTTCCGGGTAAAGCACGGCCATCGAGAGACCGACCCTGGCGACGTCCAAGACGTGGATGACGTGCAGTTCGGAGTCGGTTTTCTGGCTCAGGTTGGCCGCAGTCCGGGCTGCCAACTCGGCCTCGGTGGACCCGTCCGTGGCTAGTAGGATTTTGGTCGGAAAGATGCTCATTTCGTCCCCTCGCTCGACGCCGTCTGTGCGAAAGGTATGATGCCATCCGGTAGAGTCTTGCGCACTTGGTACACGCTCCGGTCCACAGGATCAGGGTCGCTAACTGTGTTGGACCGGAGGGCTACGCACGATGCCGAATGCGAACTTCCGAGAACGCCGTCAACGCGAAGTTAATAGTAGTCTCCTATCTCTAAGCACTCCGGTGGATAAGACCCCAGGATTCGCCAGGCCAGGCCGCAAGCGACGCCGGGTAGGTCTGCGTGAGGACGGGACTCACCCGGTGGGACGCTCCGCACCGATCAGCATCCGCACCGCCTCCGCCGTTTCCCTCGACGAGACCACCTTGGAGAGCACCCCTCTCGCCCCCGCCTCCAGCGCCCGGACGGCCACGGAGCGCTCGGGGTTCGCCGTTATCACGAGCGTGGGGAGCGACTCGATACCCCCGCCGTCCTCTTCGAGCTCGCGCACCAGCTCCAGTCCATCTCCATCGGGTAGTCCTACGTCTATCAGAGCAGCGTCCAGCGCGTACTCCTCCTCGAGCAAGGCGTGGGCCTCGGCCAGGGAGTCGGCTTGGGCGAAGGCGACCTCGACGTCGGGGGCCAGTTCGAGTTCGAGCATCCGCGCGAAGGCCTCCCTGAAGGCTTCGTTGTCTTCGACCAGCAAGAGACGCTTTTCCGTCCCTCGGCCTTCGGTGCGCCGGCGGTCGTCCGTACGGTTGTCCGTACTCGCCCCCACGCGCGGGAGGGCGACGGGCCTTTCGGCCTCGCGCGCGGTCGTCAGGGACGCCTGCCAGTAGGCGGCCCGGTCGTGGCGCTGCGGGCCGTCGGCCAACTCCCCGAGCAGGCGCCCGGCGGGGGTATCGAGCACCTCCTCGAAGGCGTCCCCAAAGGATCGCCCCGTCCCCTCTGAGAGCGCCTCGGCTTGGCGCGCCAGAACTTCGACCACCATCTCGGATACGGTCTGCTCAGCTCGCAATAGTTGTTCTCCTTCCCCGAGTGTTTTTCGAAGGCCCGGTGGGCTAGTGGGGCATGGTGACAGTGGACGGGGCTCGGCGCATCACCCAAATGGACTATTTCCGGTTAAGCTTGGTTAAGCCGCCCCCGCATTCCCGGGAACGCCGTTGAGGCGAAGTCTGCAAGTTGCACCATGATCGAGGGTTAGGATCTGTTCAGTTGTAGTCTCCGGTTGCCGCCTTCTGCCAGAAAGGCGCGGAACCGTAGCCCGGGTAGCTGGGTGTTTTTGGACACGTGCGTCGGCCCGCACACCCCCCAGTCCAGAACCGTCCCAGCCCTTAACACCTCCGTCTCTGCCTCTTCGTCGCGGACGCCGCGCAAGAACGGCCAGTGCTTGAGCGCCGGCAAGCGTGTAACCTGGCTGCCGCACTAGAAAAGGGATTCCAGGAGGCGGGTCAGCCGCCTTCGTAGCCGAAGGCGGCAAGGTCTCCCACCCCCGTGCGCTCGAGGATCCCGAACTTCGTGACCCACCCGCCCGCCCCGTTCGCCCCCCGCACGGGGCGGTTCTCCATCGCCGCCATGGTGCCGTTCACGAACGTGAAGGTGGCATGCCTGTTCAGCGGGTCTACCACCGTGACGTTGGCCCTGGCACCCGTTCCGAGGTGACCGAGCTCCCGGGTCCACCAGTCTTCGTGGGTCATCCGGCCGATCAGGGAGGCCACGTTGCTCGTCATCGTGGCCACGGCTCTGGGCAGGGAGAGCACGCCCCGTTCGGACAGTTCCAGGATGGCTGGCACGTTGTCACGGGTGTCGCCGAAGCCTTTCATCGTGGCGTCGCACTGGCCGTCGGAGACGAGCACGTCCACGGTGCCGTCCGCGAGGGCCTCGTAGGCGATTCGCTGGGCTCCACCATCGACCAGGATGCCGTCGCGGTTGCCCAGGCCGGGCCGCAGATGCCCGGACATGAGGTCTCCCGAGACGTGGGGATGCTCGAGCAGCGCGACGAGACGTTCCATGCTCTCCTTCGGGTCGGCGTGGGATCCCGACCCGGCCGCCGTGCAATGGGTCAGGTGAAGCGGTCGCCCCCTGGATAACTCGACGAGCCGCTCGCTGTGGGCTGGGTCTTGCGCGTGGCTCATGAAGATCAGGCCGGCGCGGGCGGAGACCTCGAACAACCCGTCGAGCATCTCGTCGCTGGCGATAAAGTGACCCATGTGGTCCTTCAACCCCACGGTGAGCGGTGCTGTGGCGAAGGTGATCGGGTTGCGCGTCATCCTCTCGTAGGCGATCTCTTCGGTCAACTCTCCTCGGAAGAGGGCGACCAG
>DASUPX010000377.1:0-8648 GCA_036280905.1 Rubrobacter sp.
ATCGTGGATACGGTTGACGGTGCTCAACCTCAGCGAGGGCCAGCGGAATTGCCAGGCACCGCCCGCCTCGGACGACTGGTCCAGCACGACGAACCCCCTGTGCGGCATCAGACCACGCTTTTTGAGGTGGTACGCCGAGGAGAGGCCGGCCTGGCCGGCCCCGATGACGACGATTTCTGTCTTGAGTGCGAGGCGCGAGCCAGATCCCGAGGCGGCCGTGGTCCCCTCGCGGTTGCCGGCCTGGTCCAAAGGGTCTTCCATCGTCTTGCGTATTCTATAGGGTTGCCAAGAGGCGGGGAGCGCGGCGCCCGTTGAGCCGAAGACCCGAATCTCGCTGGAGCAACATTACCAACGATCCTCTTACATGGGGAGGCGGATGGTAGGAGTCAGCTCGTTGCCCGGGTGACGGTCACCTGGCGAGGGCGTGGTATTCCTCGTTGGGGATCATGCCGCACGCGAGGGACATGCGGTTCGTGAAGTTGTACATACTGGCGATCTCTACCACGTCCCACACTTCTTGTTCGGTAAGGCCGAAGCTCTGGAGGCGTTGGAGGTCTTCGGGGTCGCAATCCAGGGGTCGATCGGTGATCTTGACGGCGAAGTCCAGGATGGCGGTGCGGCGCTCGTCAAGGCCGGCCCTCCTGTGATCCAGCGTGATGCGGTCGGCGAGGATGGGGTCGCCGAGGGCTTCCCTCAGAGCGGCGCCGTGGGCTACCAGGCAGTAGAGACAGCCATTCGCCATCGAGACGGCCACGGCGATCATCTCCCTCTCCGCCGCGTCGAGGTTGTCCGTCGGCTCGTGGAGTTGCCTGTAGTGGGCGAACCACGCGGAGAGCCGCTCGGGACGATAGCTGTAGGCCCTGAAGACGTTTGGCACGAACCCGACGCTCTCGCGCGCCTTGCGGAAGAGCCCCCGTAAACCCTCGGGCAACTCTGACTCCTCGGGGACGGGGAACCAGCTTACGGGGACGCCGGTTCCCTTGCGCGAGATGTGCTCTACGTCGGTCATGGGGCCTCCAGTCTGCGCCGGCTCTATGCGCTCTCGTACGAGATGAACTCTAGCAACGACCCGTCGGGATCGCGACAGTAGAGGCTCGTTCCTGCCCCTCTTGCGCCGCGGCGCCCGACCGGGCCCATCTCTACCCCGACGCCGTGCCGACCGAGGTGCTCGCGGGCTTCTTCGATGTTTCCTGGCCACACAAAGCAGAGGTCGCTGCCGCCCGGTGGCACGGGTATCCTGGCGACCGGGTCCGCGTCGACGCCGGGGCCGTGCAGGTTGAGCTGCTGGTCGCCGAACCGGTACGACCATCTGTCTCCTGCCCCCACCAGCTCCGCGCCGAGCACGTCCCGGTAGAAAGCGTTGGACCTCTCCCAGTCCGAGACGTGGACCACGCAGTGGTCGAGCCTTATCTCCGGTGCCACGGTCCTCCCTAGCGGTTGACGGCCCCCATGCCCGCCTCGTCGTATCGCTCGCCCGCGGCGGCGCCGGCGGGGGCCACCTCTTCGATGCGCCGCAGATCCTCGCCGGTCAGCTCGACGTCAGCGGCAGCGGCGTTCTCCTCCAGGTACTCGCGGCGCTTGGTACCGGGGATGGGAACGATGTCCTCGCCCTGGTGGAGCAGCCACGCGAGGGCGAGCTGTCCCGCGGTTACCTCTTTCTCCTGGGCGATCTCCCTCACCCTGTCGACGAGGTCCAGGTTTCTCCTGAAGTTCTCGCCCTGGAAGCGCGGCGAGTTGCGCCGGTAGTCGCCCTCATCGAAGTCCTCGGGGCTCGTGATCCTGCCCGTAAGAAAACCTCGTCCGAGCGGGCTGTAGGGGACGAAGCCGATCCCGAGTTCCCTGACGGTAGGAAGGATCTCATCCTCCACGTCGCGGCTCCACAGCGAGTACTCTGTCTGCAGGGCGCTGACGGGGTGCACGGTGTGGGCCCGCCTGATGGTCTCGGGCGCGGCCTCGGAGATGCCGAGGTAGCGCACCTTTCCGGCCTCCACTAGCTCCTTCATCGCGCCCCAGGTCTCCTCGACGGGCGTCTCGGGATCGACGCGGTGCTGGTAGTAGAGGTCTATGTACTCGACCCCAAGGCGCTCCAGCGAGGCGTCGCAGGCCTTTCTCACGTAGTCGGGGTCGCCGCTTATGCCTAGCCGCTCGCCGTTCTCGCCACGCACGTTGCCGAACTTGGTGGCGAGAACGACCTCGTCGCGCCTGCCCCCAATGGCCTTGCCGACGAGCTTCTCGTTGGTAAACGGGCCGTACATGTCGGCCGTGTCGAGGAAGTCTATGCCGAGCTCCAGCGCCCGACGGATGGTGGCGAGCGACTCTTCCTCATCGCCCGTACCGTAGAACTCGCTCATCCCCATGCACCCGAGGTCGAGCTCGGATACCACGAGGCCCTCGCTACCCAGATTTCTGCTCTCCATAAATGTCTCCCAAAAACTTGCTTCTACAAATATGTTCTCTGCTCTGTCGTACCCAACCGCGGGCGTTTCTTACACAAGGCTTCAGGTTTCAGGCAACAGGCTTCAGGTGGTTTGCTGATGCCCGTCGCCTTCGACATTCTCGGCTTTGTCTTTCCGTAGGGCCACTCTAGATGACACACCACTACGAAAGGGTCGGGGATGGTTATGCGAAGATAACGTGCCGGAAGAAGGAGGGACTGCTTGCAGGATCTGACCGTTCGCCGCTGCGAACCGGAAGACTACGAGGGTGTCTACCGCGTCTACTCATCCCCGAACGCCATGGCCGGGACCATAGGGATACCCTTCTCCTCCCCGCAAGAGGTTCGCGAAGAGCTGGCCAGCGGAGGGGATGGCAGCTTCCCCCTGGTAGCCTGCGTGGGGGAAGAGGTCGTCGGCCAGCTCACGCTAAGCGTCTACATGAACCCGAGGACGCGGCACTCGGGGCACTTCGGAATAGCGGTGCGCGACGACTGGCAGGGAAAGGGCGTCGGTACCGCGCTGATGGAGGCCTGCCTCGACCTCGCCGACAACTGGTTGAACCTCTCGCGGCTGGACCTGCGCGTCTACGTGGACAACGCGCCCGCCATAGCCCTCTACGAGAGATTCGGGTTCGAGATAGAAGGAACCCACAAGAGCTTCGCCTACCGCGACGGCGAGTACGTGGACGCCCACGTCATGGCCCGGCTGCGGTAGCACGTCTGCCGGGCGGCGCGGCTACCGGTTGGGAAGAACCGGCGTCACCCGGCCGGGGGCGTCCCTTTTATCTGGATCTCGTCACCCGTGGCCAATCCTCCAGCAAACTGCGCCCAGCATGTCGCCCAGTACTCTCTCTTCGGGTCGAGGGGTTGCTTCACATCTCCCCCCGTGCGGACGAACTCCTGCGAGAAAGTCCTGTCGGAAAGCGAGATCCTGGCTGCCACGGAGCGGTCCCACCAGTCGGTGACCTGCCCGGCGCTGCTCCCTTCGAGCAGGTCACAGTGCACCGAGGAGAGATCCCCCCGCCACGTACCTTCGACCACAGCCACGTTTCCTCTCCAGCGTGCCCTCTCCACCTCCAACGTGGTGTCTGCGAAAGCGGAGGCGCTGGCGCTCGAAGACGGCGTGGTGCTCACCGGGATGGGCTCGTCACCCTGGGAAGAGGAGCCCTCCGGCCCTACCCCGGCTGCCAGCAAGATCACTATGCTGGCCAGGTAGGTAAGGGCGAGCACCAGGACGAAGGCCGCGACACCCACGACGACCTTCTGTCCGGGCGCCAGCCCCAGGTACCAGTCCACCAGACGCATCCGCGTATATTAGCCCGATCCCCGTCCGGGTACCCCGACGGGGTCTTCGGGTTGCAGCGGCCCCGGGGAGACCATTCCTATACCCGCTGGGCCTCGCGGATGAAGCGATACGGGTAGACATCTTCCAGGGCGCTGACCCAGGAGAGGGCTTCCACCTGCTCCTCTGAAAGCTCCCAGCCGCTCGCGCCGAGGTTGTCGTCGAGTTGCTCGAGCGTGCGGGCCCCGATTATGGGGGCGGTTACACCTTCTTGCCTCAGGAGCCAGTTAAGTGAAATCTGGGCGTAGCTCCTGCCGGTCTCCTCGGAGATCCTGCCGACCACCTCGAGGGCGGCCCAGTTGCGCTCGGTGGACCGGCGCTCCCAGTGCTCTTCCATGGACTCGACGGCGCCGGCGATGCGCGAGTCCTCCGGCGGTTGCTCGCCGCGCCTGTATTTCCCCGAGAGGAAGCCACCGCCCAGGGGGCTCCAGGGGATCACGCCAAGCCCCTCTTCCTCGCAAACGGGCAGTATCTCCCGCTCTATGTTTCGCTCCACGAGAGAGTACTGCGGCTGCAGGCAAACGAACCGCTCGAAGCCGTTCGCCTCGCTCACGGCCACGCTCTTCATGAGCTGCCAGGCCGTGAAGTTGGAGACGCCCACGTAGCGCACCTTGCCGCTCCTGACGAGGTCGGTGAGGGTCGCGAGGGTCTCCTCGAGGGGCGTTGCCGCGTCCCAGCAATGAACCTGGTAAAGGTCGATATAGTCCGTGCCGAGGCGTCTGAGGCTGTCCTCGCATCCCTGCACGATGTGCTTGCGCGAGAGGCCCACGTCGTTCGGGCCAGCACCCATGGGAAAGCGGACTTTGGTGGCGAGGACCACATCGTCGCGGACGCCCGCCAGCGCGCGGCCGGTGATCTCCTCGGAGACACCGTTCGAGTACACGTCGGCGGTATCCACGAAGTTGCCCCCGGCGTCCAGAAAGCGGTTGACGATCTCCCTGGACGTCTCCTCCTCGGCCTCCTTCCCGAAGGTCATGCACCCCAGGCATAGTTCGGAGACCATAAGACCCGTGTTGCCAAGACGCCCGTATTCCATGCTTCGCTCCTCCCGAATTCCTGTCGCCGGAAGGCCGTACTCTAGCACAGGCCGTGCCTCCGGCGGGCTCACTACTCGGGGCATGGATTTGATAGGATGGAAGGGTTGGAGTTCTGGAGGTAGCAAGGTGCAAAGTTCGGATGCGGGCAAGCTTCGTGACCCTCGCGTTCCGCGCATTCCCCCGTTAGCAGTCCTTATCTTATGGGCCGCGGGGACGCTCGTCTTTGCTCTCCTGCCCCCTGGCTCGGAGTGGAAGCCGGTCATCGCCACGGTCTTCTCCCTCTCCGCGGCCACCTTCGCCGCAGCCCTGCTACTCAAGAGTGCCCCCCACGCCGAGGGCCACGAGCGCTCCTTCCTGCGACTCCTGGGGGCCGGCATGGCCTTCCGGCTCGCCGGGAACGCGCTCTGGAGCGCCTCGCAGCTCTTCGACCTTCGGGTCGCCTGGCCCGTGGCCCCGCAAGACATAGCCTACGCCATCTCCTACCCCCTGCTGGCGGGGGCCATGCTACACCTCGTGGCGCTCACGACGCACAGGAGGATCACGCTGGTCAGCGCCCTCGACGCGATCGCGGTCATGCTCTCGGTCGGCACGCTCATCTGGTACTTCGTCCTCGGGCCCGCGGCGGCCGGGGCCGCACTTGGGGGGGTTCGCGACGCCACGGTGGCCCTCTCCCAGCCGGTCTGCGACGCCGCCCTCCTCTTCCTCGGCCTCGTGGTGGCCTCATCGAAGGCGACGCCCAGGTTATCGGCTTATCTGAACGGCGGCTTCCTGACGTTGCTGCTCGCCGACGTGGCCTACCTGGGACTCCGCTCGGCGGGGCCCTACCAGAGCGGCAACTGGCCAGAGATGCTGTGGGCCCTCGGCATGATCCTGCTCGGCCTCACCGCGACGGTCTCCCCTGAGCCCGAGGCTTCCGCGGGCACGACCCGGATACAGCCCTGGCGCATAGTCCTGTACTGGCTGGGCCCGCTCTCCCCGCCCCTGCAGCTAGCCGTTCTGCTGATCTGGGGCGCACTGAACCCGCCGCTGCCCGCCTACGCGCTCGCCGCCTGCGCCGTTGTGCTCCTCTACATGGCCGTACGCGTCGGGCTGGTCTCCTCGGTGAGCAAGCAGCTTGGCCAGGAGAGGGAGGAATCCGCCCGTCAGGGCGCCGAGAGCCGTCTCCTCTACGAGATGCACGACACGGTCAAGCAGAACGTGCACGGCATCTCGCTGACGCTCCGCTCCGCCCTCGACGCCGACCGCCGCGGGGATAGGGAAAGGATGAGGGAGATGTTCGAGAAGGCCCTGAACGCGGCCAGGGGGGCGGAGTTCCAGATCTCACGCCCCTACGACGAGCTCTCCGCCATGCGCGAGGAGACCCCTCCAGGGGCCGGGGATTACCTCCGCCAGCGCCTGCAGAAGTTCGAGGAATACTTCGGCATCAAGACCCACCATGACCTCCAGGCCTCCCTCGAAGCGCTGAACCCGTCAGAGGCCGCCGCCCTGAACAGGATCGCCGTCGAGGCCTTCTGGAACGTGGCCAAGCACTCCCGCGCCAACAACCTGTACCTGGAGTCCCGCCAGATAGGGTCGGTGCTGATCGTCCGCATCAGGGACGACGGCTGCGGCTTCGATTCCACCCACCCGCATCCTGGTCTGGGCCTGTCCTACATGCGCCAGCGCACGGCCGAGGTAAACGCCGACCTGGACGTGATCTCCACCCCTGGCCGCGGCGCCTCGGTGCAGGCAAGGTTCCGGAGGCGCGGCCTCATCACCCAGAGCACATAGAACATCTCTAGAGAGCCGAGGAGCGGTACGGGAGCTTTGCGAAGCGTTCCTACAGCGCACCTACGGGTGACGGCCCTGTCCTATCCTTCGTCGTTACGCTCGAAATAGCGGTTCGTTATAGGCATGCGGCGGTCCCGGCCGAAGGCGCGGCCTGTTACCTTTATGCCCGTGGGGGCCTGGCGGCGTTTGTATTCCGCCCTGTCAACCAGTTGGACTATTCGTCTGACGTCTTCCTCTTCGAAGCCGGAGTCGACGATCTGGGCTATCCCCATGTCTTCTTCGATGTAGGCTTCGAGGATGGGGTCGAGCACGTCGTAGGGGGGTAGGGAGTCCGTGTCGCGCTGGTCTTCGCGTAGCTCGGCGCTCGGTTCCTTGTCGAGGATGGAGTCGGGAATGATCTCGCGGTTCTTCTTTTCGTTGTAGTGGTGGGACACCTTGTAGACCATGGTCTTGGGCACGTCCCTTATGACCGCGAAGCCGCCGGCGGAGTCGCCGTAGAGGGTGGAGTATCCCACGCTCATCTCGCTCTTGTTGCCGGTGGAGAGGACGATCCAACCAAACTTGTTGGAGAGGGCCATGAGGATGTTGCCCCTGATGCGGCTCTGCAGGTTCTCCTCCGTGACGTCTTCAGGGAGGCCCTTGAAGGCGTCTCGCAGCATCTTCTCGTAGGCGTCGAAGGCGGGGCCTATTGGCACGGTCTGGGTGTCTATGCCCAGGTTCTTGGCGAGCGCGGCGGCGTCGGTGTTGCTCAGGTCCGAGGTGTAGCGGCTCGGCATGAGGACGCCGGTCACGTTCTCGGGGCCGAGGGCCTCGGCGGCCACGACGGCCCCCAGGGAGGAGTCGATGCCACCCGAGATACCTAGCACCGCCCGGGAGAAGCCGTTCTTGCGGAAGTAGTCCCCGAGGCCGAGCACAAGCGCCTCGAGAACCTCTCCCTCTTCCGAGAGGGACGGCTCTACCCGCGCCTCGACAGACTCAGCGGGGGCCGGGTCGTGGAGGGGAACCTTTATGACCGCGGGGGGGCGTTCGGGGTTCTCCTTGCGCGGCCTGGGGTCGTGGAGGCGCTGCATGAGCGACTGGTCCGTGTAGAGGTCCACGATCTGGAAGTCTTCCCTGAACTGGGCGGCCCTCGCCACGAGCGAGCCCTCGGGGTCGAAGACCACAGAATGCCCGTCGAAGACGAGCTCGTCCTGGCCGCCGACGAGGTTGCAGAACACCACGTAGCAACCGTAATCCGAGGCCCGCACGCCCAGCATCCGCTCCCTGAAAGCGCCCTTGCGCCGGTGGTAGGGGGAGGCCGAGATGTTGAGGAGCACGCTTGCCCCGGAGAGAGCCTGCTCGCGCGCCGGCCCGCCAGGGTACCAGATGTCCTCGCACACGCTCACCCCGACGAGGTCGCCACCGAGGTCCACGATCGGGGCCCCCGAGCCCTCCCTGAAGTAGCGATTCTCGTCGAAGACGCCGTAGTTGGGAAGGTATTGCTTGTGGTAGCGGTGCAGGACCTCGCCGCCCGAGAGTACGGCGCAGGCGTTGTAGAGGTCGGCGTCGAGGTCGACGAAGCCGACGGCGGCGACTATGTCCTCCGGGACCTGCCCGGCGAACTCGTTCAGGGCCCGCATGTTCTCCTCGATGAAGTTCGGGCGCATCAGGAGGTCCTCAGGAGGGTAGCCGGGGATCGTCAGCTCGGGGAAGGCGACGAGGTCGGCGCCCGAGTCGACGGCCCGCTTCAGGGCGTCGGACATCCTCTCGACGTTTCCCCAGATGTCCCCGACGGTGGTGTTGATCTGGGCCAGCGCTACCCTCATAAGCTAAATATATCGTGCCTGGCACGTTCTTGCCCGCCGATGCGGTATGGGGAGCCTGGACCCGATCAGGGGTGTAGAGTACCGGGTGGCCATCGGAGAAAGGAGTCCGGTCCTGTCACGGAGCCGGCCGCAGACGGAAGAGATCGAAGACCAGGCCGAACAGGCGATCGAGCAGGCCAGCCCCTGGGTGGAACGGCTGGCGCGGCTCGGATACGTCGCGAAGGGCGTGGTGTACGCCGCCATCGGCTTTCTGGCGCTGC
>DASUPX010000378.1:0-7826 GCA_036280905.1 Rubrobacter sp.
ACCTGTCTACCCGCTACTACTCGGATATGACCCGAACCTTCGTGAAGGGCGAGCCAGACGCTGGCCTGCAGGAGATGTACGACGCCGTTCTGGAGAGCCAGGAGGCGGCCCTCGCCATGGTAAAGGCCGGCGTCAACGGCAGGGACGTTCACAACAAGGTCGCCGAGGTGCTGCACGAGGCTGGCTACAAGACCAACGTGCACGACCAGGGGGATGGCAAACCCCTTACGGAAGGCTTCTTCCACGGCACGGGGCACGGGGTCGGGCTGGAGATCCACGAGGCCCCCCGGGTCTCCCTCGCCGACGACGAACTCATCCCCGGCGACGTTGTCTCCATCGAACCCGGCGTATACGACCCGGAACTCGGTGGCGTGCGCATAGAGGACCTCGTCCTCGTCACGGAGGACGGTTGCCGCAACCTGACCAGCTTCCCGAAGCGGTTCGTGGTCTGAGACCGTCCGATAAGGCCGGGACCGGGTCGGAACGGGACGGAGACGGCCCCCGACGGACGCTCATTCTAATAAAACACGCGATGCCGGTGGTGGAGCCTCGCGTACCCCCCAGCGGTTGGCGCCTATCGGAAGAGGGCCGGCTGCAGAGTGGCCTCCTGGCCGAGAGGTTGAGGGCCTACGGGCTAGGGCACCTGGTCACCAGCGAAGAGCCCAAGGCCGTCGAGACAACGAAGATCGTGGCCGAGCGCCTCGGTCTCACGTGGAGCACTGCCCCGGGGCTGCACGAGCACGACAGGACCGGCGCGCCTTTCGGCACGCAGGATGAGTTCGAATCGGCGGCCAGAACCTTCTTCGAGAACCCCGGAAACCAGGTCTGGGGCAACGAGACCGCCGAGCAGGCCCGCGCTCGGTTCACGGGCGGCGTGCGCGCCTTGCTCGCGGAACATCCGGAAGGGAACCTGGCCCTGGTGGCCCACGGCACGGTCATCACCCTCTTCCTCACGCACCACGAAGACCTCGACCCTTACGGGTTCTGGCGCAGCCTCGGCCTACCCTCTTTTTGCGTCCTGTCCCTGCCCGACCTCGTGCTACGGGACGTGGTCCTCGATGTGGGCGCATAGTACGGCACCATCTTCTCGACCCCATCGGGGCGTTCTCGCGGCCCCGAACACGACACCGCGTGGGCGTTCTCATACAGCCCTGGTCCAAGTGGTGCGCGTACTATAATCGTTGCAGGTTCATCGACGTTCGGCCCGCGACGCGGGCGAGAGATGAACCGGAACACGAGTTGGTGCGTAATCACGGTTGAAGAAGCACCGGGGTGGTAGACCCGGCTGGAGACCCTTTCTGAGGAGGTTCTAGAGTGAGATCCTACAGCGAAGGTGGCCGCGGGAGGACGTGGCTGGCGCTCGGCCTGGGGCTTGCCGCCATCCTCGTCCTGGTTTGGGCGCTGGCGGGTTTGAGGACCATGGCGGCCTCGGCCTCGCCGGAGGAGCTCTCGAACGGGGAGCTGCTCTCCAGGGTGGCCAGGGCCCCCGAGACCGCCCCTGACTTCAGCGCCAGCCTGACCGTGGAGCAGAGCGTGATCCCCGCACAACTACTCGAAGCGGCGGGCCAGGAGAGCGGGTTCGCGGCCTCAGGACCCCAGACCGTTCGCCTGTGGTACGGCGGACCTGATAGGGTCCGCGCCGAGCTACAGGGCGACAACGGTGACAGGATCCTCGTGCACGATGGCCAGAGGGTCTGGGCGTACGACGGCACCACCAACACCATGAAGACAGGCAAGCGACCCCCTGAGGCTGGGGCTTCCGGGTTGCCCGACTCGGAGAACCCTCCGACCCCGACCGAGATCGACAAGATGCTGGCCGAGCTAGCCCCGACGACAGACCTGACCCAGGGGACGCCCGTTCGCTACGCGGGACGCGAAGCGTACGTCATGACGCTCAGGCCCAAAGACGAGAGCACGACGCTCGTAGACCACGCGCGAGCCCTCATCGACTCCGAGACCTTCTTGCCCCTTGAGCTAGCCCTGTACGCCCAGGACAAACCCGACCCCGTGTTCTCCTGGCGGGTCTCCAGCCTGGACGTGGGGAGCGTCCCGGCAGAACGCTTCAGGTTCCAGGCCCCTCCCGGAGCCCGCGTGATCCCGTTCGAGGAAGGTCGTGAAGAGCGCGGCAAGCCCGATATGCGCGCCGGTGCCGAGCCCAGGGAAGTAGAGACCGTGGCCGCGGCGCAGAAGCTCGTGGACTTCGAGATAAAGGAGCTCTCCAGTCCTCCCGGCGGGCGCGAGCTGACGGGCGTGTACCTGAAGGGTGCCGACGGTGTGATGCTTACCTACGGCTCGGGATGGGGAACCGTGGCCCTGGCCCAGGGTCCGCAAAAAGGCGGCGCATCAGTTCCAGGGCTCCAGGCAGCCGGTAACGACGCCGCGCTACCGAAGGTGGATCTCGGTGGCGTCGAGGCCACCGAGCTCTCCACCCCCGTGGGCACGGGGCTAAGCTGGAACGCGGACGGGGTCTCCTACGCCCTGGCCGGCAGCGTTCCCGCCTCCGAGCTGGAGCAGGCTGCCCGGACGCTCCGCTAGACCTTGGTCGAAGCCTCAGACCAGAGAGCGCCGTCGGTCGGCACCGACGGCGTTCCCGCGCTCGAGCTAGAAGGCCTGACCAAGCGTTTCGGCGACTTTGTCGCGGTAGAGGATTTGAGCTTCGTGGTCAGGCGGGGGGACGTCTACGGGTTTCTGGGACCCAACGGCAGCGGGAAGAGCACGACCATACGCATGATCCTCGGCCTCGTCAGGCCCACGTCCGGTGAGATAAGGGTGTTCGGCCATCCGGCCACCTCGCCGGAGGAGCGGGCGGGGATGGCCGGCTTCGTTGAGGCGCCGGGTTTCTACGAGTACCTCTCGGCCCGCGACAACCTGAGGCTCCTGGCGGCGGCGGACCGGCGGGCTGAAGGGAGAGCGCCCTTGCGGGAGGTGCTCGAGACGGTAGGGCTCTCGGAGAGGGCCAGGGACAAGGTGAGAACCTATTCCCAGGGCATGAAGCAGCGCCTTGCCATAGCCGCTGCCCTGCTCAGGGAGCCGGAGTTTCTCGTCCTGGACGAGCCCACGAACGGCCTGGATCCCGGGGGCATGCGCGACATCAGGGCGCTCGTCAGGCAACTCTCCGGCGAGGGCCTGACGATCTTCCTCTCCACCCACCTGCTCTCGGAGGTCGAGCAACTGTGCAACCGGGTCGCCGTCGTGAGCCGGGGCCGTCTTCTGGCCGAAGGTGCGCTGGCGGAGATCGCCGAGCAGGCCAGGGACCGCACCGAGTACCGCCTGGTGGTCGACGACCCGGAGAGGACGCGTACGGTCCTGAATTCAAGGGAGGACGTGGCTCTGCTGAACGGTCGACCCGAAGAACTCGAAGGATTCAGGCCAGAGGAGGTGGTCCGGTTCTCGACGGGGGCGGAAGGGGCCGGACCCGTGGTCAGAGGCCTGGTCGAGGAAGGCGTCGAGGTGCTAGCGCTGGTGCCCGTCCGTCCCAACCTGGAGGAGTTGTTCTTGCGGCTGACGGAGGACGACTAGTGGTTCGCTGGGAGCTGTTCAAGTTGATCCGCCAGCGGAGGACCTTCCTCGGGCTGGGGGCCGCCGCCGTCGTCCCGATCCTGTTCCTGATCGCGGTCAGGATCACACGGGAGGGTCCACCGCCGGGGGAGGCGCCGTTCGCCGCCCAGTTGCTCTCCAACGGCCTCGTCATACCCCTCATAACGCTGGCCTTCGGGTCCGTGGTTCTCCTACCGCTGCTGACCGTCCTCGTCGCCGGGGACGCCATAGCGGGGGAGGTGTCGGCCGGCACGCTGAAGACCATGCTCGGCCGCTCGGTGAGCCGCTCGGGACTGTTCTGGGCCAAGGCCGTGGCCGTCGAGGTGTACGCGCTGTGCGTGGTGGTCGTCTTTGTCGGGGTTGGAATGCTGGCGGGGTGGCTGGCGGTGGGGTTCGAGCCGCTTGCGGGCCTCGGCGGGACGCCCATCTCCGTCGGGGAGGGCATCGGGCTCATATGGGCCAGCGCCGGCCTCGTTGCGCTGCCTCTCCTGGCCCTCGCGGCCTTCGCCATCTTCCTCTCTTCCGTTACCCACAATAGCGTCGCGTCCGTGGTCGGGGGGGTCGTCCTGATCCTGCTCCTCCAGCTCGTCTCCACCCTGGGGCTGGGCGGCCTCCTTGACCCCTACCTGCTGACCAACCAGTTCTCGGCCTGGCTCAACCTCATGCGCGACCCCATAGACTGGGACCCTATCGTCAGGGCGGCCTGGGTGAGCCTCCTGTGGGCGGCCGCCTCCTTCCTGGCCGCCTGGGCCGTGTTCGTCCGCAGGGACGTCCTTAGCTGAAGCACGCTGTCAGCTTTTTGTCGACACCGGCCGGCTGAGGGCGTGCTAGGAGGATGATCCCATTTGTGCGCTGCTGTAGAGTGGGGCTCCCTGTTATCAGAGTGAAGGAGTAGTGTATGGAAGCGAGATCCGTCGCAGGCTCGGAGGCGTTCTCCGGGGAGAAGATGCAGAAGAACGCCCTGTTCGACTCACCACATATGTTCTACGACACCTACTGTCTGCTCCCCGGCCAGGCCCAGAAGGTCCACGTCCACGAGGGCTCGGACAAGGTCTACTACGTGCTGCGGGGCACCGGTCGGTTCATCGTGGCCGAAGAGGAGCGGGATCTCGGCGAGGGCCACGCCGTGATAGCCAGGGCCGGAGACTCCCACGGCGTCCGTAACGAGACACAGGAGGAGCTGGTCCTCCTGGTGACGATGGCCCCCAGGCCCTCCTGACCCGTGGCCTCGGAGGAGATGCCGCGCCAGCCCTACGTGCTCCTCTTCGATGAGGTCGTGCCCGGTGCCACGCCCCTGACCATCCTCGTAGACGACCGCGGGGCCGTGCCGCTCTTCGACTCGGAGGACAAGGCCGGAGACTTCCTGGCTTCGACGGACTTCGGCGCGGAGTTCGAGGCGGTAGAGGTCTCGGGTGCCGGGCTCGCCAGGGCGCTCGAAGCCGTGGAGCGCGAGGTGGGCTATGTCGCCATCAACCCGCCGCCCGCCGGCGAGGGCCCCATGAGGGTCCGAATGGGCGGCCTGACGGAGCTGGTCGAAGCCCTGCGCCAGAACCCGGAAGACGACCTCTTCGACCTGCGCGGGCTTTCTTAGAGCCTTCAGCTGATAGCTGTCAGCCGTCAGCTATTTCACGCCTTCAGGAGAGTTTCTGTCCTGTCGCCCGTTGCTCGATGCTCTCATCCACATCTGGTGCCGCTTCGAGACCAACAAGCTGATCGCTGATAGCTAATAGCTAACGGCTGACAGCTAACCCCTCAGGCGTTCCAAATTCTGCTTGCGGAACTTGGCGACCTTGGGAGCGATTATCACCTGGCAATATGGCTGGAACCCGTTGTTTCGGAAGTAGTCCTGATGGTAGTCCTCGGCGACGTAGAACTCGTCGAATGGGACCACCTCCGTCACGATGGGGTTGTTCCAGATCCCTTGCGTCTCCAGGTCGGAGATCGTCTCTTCGGCGACGCTCTTCTGCTCTTCTGAGTGGTAGAAGATCGCGGACCTGTATTGTGTCCCCACGTCAGCACCCTGACGGTTCAGGGTCGTCGGGTCGTGGATGGTGAAGTAGACGTCCAGGATGTCCCTGTAGGAGACCTCGTTGGGGTCGAACGTTACCTGCACCACCTCGGCGTGGCCCGTCGTCTCGGAGCAAACCTGCCTGTAGGTCGGGTTGGGAACATCGCCCCCGGAGTACCCGGACTCCACCTTCTCAACGCCGCGCAACTCCTGGTAAACCGCCTCCAGGCACCAGAAGCAGCCGCCGCCCAGCGTCGCAACCTCCACGTGGGATGAACCGTTGTTCTCCATCATCCTTCTTTCCGTATGTTTTCTACGGTTTCGGTATACCGCACGCGACGGATGCGTGCACGGTGGTCGCGCACATTGGAGAGACGATGGTCTGCGCCGGTTACCCCTTGCTTTTCGGCGGGGCGTTGTTCTAACTTTGCCGGCGGCCCCTCGGGAGTACATCAGGCGCGCCGTTCAGAAGATCAGGGAGGTCTGGCGCCACTGGCTCACCTTCCGGGAAATCGACGCGGGGCACCGCTACCAGGCCCGCTACCATCTGCACCAGCGTCGTACCAGGAGGGGTCTGGTATCAAGGTACTGGAAGCCCGTGAGCCTGATATGCGGTCCCATACTGATCTTCGCCGGCTTCTTGTTCATCCCGACGCCCGGGCCCAGCTACCTGATCATCGCCATCGGGATGTGGCTGCTCGCCGGAGAGATTCTGGCCCTCGCCCGCATCTTCGACAAGGTGGGGGTCAGGCTTGGGAGGGTCTGGCATAGGATCAAAGACCTGTGGCACGCTTTGCACGTCGTAGTGAAGGTCATGATCGTCTGCGCCCTCGCCATCCTGCTGATCCACACCGTCTATTCCCTGTTCGACGGTTGATGGCACCCCGAGGATGGTGCAACCTGGGAGCGCTTTTCGCGTACGTAAAAACGAGAGCGCACAGAAGAGAGGCACCATCAGGATGATCGATAGCGTAAAACGGTTCGCCTGGCAGCAATGGCGGAGTTACAGTCGAGGCAGGCCTGGCAAACGCTTCCAGGAGCGTTACCGAAGGCGCCAGGAGAGTGGTCCCGGCAAGTGGAGCGTGAGCCGCATCCTGAACCTCACCCTGGGCATCCTGATCGTGGCCGTGAGCGCGGTAGGTGGCCTGCTCCCCGGCCCGGGCTGGGGAACGGCGATCATCGGGTTCGCCCTGATCGCGGGCGAGTTTCATCCTGCCGCACGCCTGCTCGACCGGATGGAGCTGGCGCTGCGGGCGTTCTTGCAGCTCCTCAGGGACACCTGGGGCCATTCCTGGGCAGGGAAAGCGCTCATCATCATCGCGACCGCGGTAATAGTCTTCATCCTGGCCTACACGACCTACGCCCTGCTCTTCGCCGGTTAGAGCCTTCGGGGATCAGCCAGATGCAAGAAGCTGATAGCTGAGAGCTATCTCTGCGCTTCGCGGTCGAGGACGGCGACTGTGTCCTCGTAGTATTTCAGGGCGCTCTCGTGGCTGTCGCCTATGCAGACGGTGCCCACCTTGCCGAACTGGGAGAGGGCTCCGATGAGGTGGAAGACCACACCCTGCTGGGAGGCACCGTCGAAGTGGAGGCCGTTGTCCACGGCGATATCAACCAGGTCGTCTGGGGTCAGGCCCTTGTAAGCGGGGCTCTGGAGGTTGTCCGAGGCGTAGTAGTAGCAGGGTTTCGACGTCGGGGTGCAGTAGAGGCCGTCGTCCGCGTCGTAGGTGCCGTCGGTCAGGAAACGCAGGATCAGATACGGGTGCGTGGTGCCGCCTTTTCTGAGGTTGATCTCGATGGCGGCGTGCTCCCAGCCGTGCTCCCGCTTCACGGAGATGAAGTCGATGGCGAACCGCCCGAGGGCCCCGCGTTCGCGGAGCACCTTTCCGACCTTGAATCCTGCCTCCTTTATGTCGCGGCTGTACTCCGCGTCGGCGGGAAACGTGCTGCCGAGGAAGATCTGGCCCGAGGGCCCGCCGAGAACCTGGTCGTGCGTGGAGACGACGGTGGCATTCCCGAGGGGGTTTATGCGGCACTGCACGGAGGGCGAGCGGACCTCCGCGCCCTCCAGCCAGCTCTCCACTATACCCCCCATCTCCTCGAACTTGTGTCCGTAACGCTCCCAGGTCTCGCCGACGGCCTCGAACCGGATCCTTCGCGGCAGCTCGACCCCGACCCAGTGGGCGAGGTCCTTGCCCTCGGGACACCCCTCATAGGGAAAGACGGCATTACCCTCCCCCGAGAACCCCTCGTCCAACTTTATGGCCGCCCGCCGCAACCC
>DASUPX010000379.1:0-5474 GCA_036280905.1 Rubrobacter sp.
CCCCCTGCGAGGGGCAGGTTGCCCACGTGTTACTCACCCGTTCGCCACTTTACTCACCCCGAAGGGCTTTCTCGTTCGACTTGCATGCCTAAAGCACACCGTCAGCGTTCGTCCTGAGCCAAGATCAAACTCTCCGAACTAACTCGCCCCACGCTTGGCGGGGCTAAAGTTAAGGTTGTGCGGGCGCCACCCGCTCGGCGATCCGCATTACACTCTCGGACCGCAGAGAGTCAGTCTCGGCGGTTAGACGGGTTCTCTACCCAATCTTTTACTGCTATCCAGTTTTCAAGGCCTCAAGCCCCTGCCTCTCGGCGGAGCCGACGGCGACTCTTCTTCGATGGCGACTAAAACGCCCACCTTGCGGCGGGCCAGGTACGTACTCCCAGTTTGTCGGAAGCCCTACCCTATATGCCGCTCTCGCTTTTCAAGTCGTTTCCCGTCATCAGCTAGAGAAGTATAGCACCGCCTCTTGGGGTGTCAAACCTAATCTTCAACCTTTTTTGAAACGAGCTGGGCGTAGCGCCGCTTGCCGACCTGCAGTACCGCCCCATCGAGCTCTCCGGTCCCGAAAGAGACCTTCTCGTCCCGTACGACTTCCCCGCCAACACGGACCGCGCCGCCTCTTATAAAGCGGCGAGCCTCGCCGTTTGTGGTGGCGAACCCCGCCAGAGTTATGAGGTCGACTATCCAGATCTCCGTGCTGCCCGGCAACTCCACTACGGGCGCATCCTCGGGCATCTCGCGGCGCACGACGGCGTCGAAGGTCTTCTCGGCATCGGCTACCGCAGCGTCCCCGTGAAACGTCTGGACCAGCGCCCTGGCCAACCCGCGCTTCTGCTGCACAGGCTCGGCCGTGGGCATGGGCCTGTCCAGTAACAGCGAGTAGTAGTCGGGCATGAGCCCGTCGGGGATGCTCATGGCCTTGCCGAACATCTGGGCCGGTGGGTCGGTGACGCCTATGTAGTTGCCCACGGACTTGCTCATCTTTGCCTTCCCGTCCGTACCGACGAGGAGCGGGGTCGTCACCACGCACTGTGGCTCCATACCGTAGTACTCCATCACCTGCCGACCCATGAGCAGGTTGTAGAGCTGGTCAGTGCCACCAAGCTCGACATCGGCGTCGATTGCCACGGAGTCGTAGGCCTGCATCAGGGGATACAGCAGCTCGGTCAACGTTATAGGGCTCTTCGCCGCGTAACGCCTGGCGAAATCGTCGCGCTCCAGCACGCGGGCCACCGTCGTCGCCCTCGTAAGCCCGATGATGTCGGCCATCGTGAGCGGCGCCAGCCACTCCGAATTCCTCCTCACCTCGGTTCGCTCGCGATCCAGTATCAAATACGCCTGCTCGAGGTACGTTCGGGTGTTCGCCTCGATCTGCTCCGGAGAGAGGATGGGACGCTCCTTGGAACGTCCCGAAGGGTCCCCAACCCGCGCCGTATAGTCGCCTATGACGAGCACGGCCACATGCCCCAGATCCTGAAACGCCCGCAATTCTCTGAGCACCACCGCGAAGCCCAGATGTATGTCCGGCGCCGTCGGGTCGATTCCTAGCTTGACCCGCAAGGTCTCGCCACTCGCCAGGCGACGGTCGAGCTCCTCCCGGGGGATCACGTCAACCACGTGCTTGTAGATGGAAAGGTTGGCAGAATCCTCGTTCATTAACAGATCTAAACCTTCTCGTAATATGAATGTAACCTCGTCCGACGTAGTGTACTATAGCGGCTCGATGGCCCGCACCCACAGAGAGTCCGGCCGCAGGGGGAGAGGAAGGGCGGGTCGCCCCGTTCGTCTCCCGAAGCACCGCAAGAGGCGGACGGGTACGCCGAACGGCCCGGCCGCCAGGTTCCTACGCTTCCTGGGCCTGTTGTTCTTATGCGCTGTCGTCGCTGCTGTCGCCTTTGCGGCGGGCGCCTATCTGGGGCTCATCGCCGGGGTAGAGCGGCTCGGGGCTCCCCGGGCCCAGGAGACCTATCCGACCTATATATACTCGGCACCGCTCGGCGACAACGAGAATTCGAGGCGGGTCATCGGCACTATCCTCGAGGGCCAGAACCGCAAGACTGCCTCGCTCTCGGAGATGCCGCCGCAGTTGCTCAACGCCGTAGTCGCCAAAGAAGACGAGCGCTTCAGGACGCATGGTGGCGTCGACCTGTGGGGAATAATGCGCGCCCTCTACGTGGACATCAGGGCCGGGGAGGCGGTGGAGGGGGCGAGTACCATCACCCAGCAATACGTCAGGAACGCCTACCTGACTCAGGACAGGTCAATCACCAGGAAGGTCAAGGAGGCGCTCATCGCCATCGAGGTGGAGCGCAAAGAGGACTCGAAGGATCAGATCATCGCCGATTACCTGAACACGGTCTATTTTGGTAGCGCCGCCTACGGGGTGGAGGCCGCGGCGGAGACCTACTTCAACAAGTCGGTGGAAGACCTGAGCATAGCGGAGTCTGCGACCCTCGTCGGGCTCCTCTGGTCCCCCTCCACCCTGGGGGAGGACCGTGAGGGGGCACTGTCCCAGCGAAACCTGGTGCTGAGGAAGATGTTCGACACGGGATACATCACGAGCGAGGACTACAACGCGGCCCTGGAGGCCCCGATGCCGGAGAACTGGCCCATGAACCCGCCGGCCCAGTCGGGGTTCTCGGGCCCCGGGCTCACCCGCAACTTCGCCGATTACGCGCACGACGAGCTGATAAGGCGCTACGGGGCCAACACCGTGCTGCAGGGCGGCCTCAGCGTCTATACGACCATCGACCTCGAAGACCAGGTCGCGGCCCGCGACATCGCGTACGGGTCGAGCGGTTACCTGCCTAACGCCGACGACCCAGATCTCGCCCTCGTCTCTATCGAGCCAGGTACGGGCCACATCAAGGCCATGCTCGGCGACAGGGACGAGAACGCCCAGTTCAGCCTCGCCACGCAGGGCAGGCGCCAGCCGGGCAGTTCCTTCAAGGTCTTCGCCCTCATCGCGGCCCTCGAGCAGGGTATAGATCCGGAGACCACGTACGTGTCGGAGGAGAAGGAGTACAAGATCGATGTGGGGCTAGACAAACCCGAACCCTGGCGCGTCCAGAACTACGATGGCATCGTTCGCGGCAGGATCAGCCTTGAAGAGGCGCTCTGGTACTCGGACAACACAGTATTCGCCGACCTGGTGATGAACGCCGACGGCCGTGGTCTGAAAGATGGCCCGGAGAAGATCGCCGAGGTCGCAGAGAAGTGCGGCATCACCGTGGACCTTCCCAGGCACCCCAAACCATCGATCGTGCTCGGGGCCTACGAGGTATCGCCACTGGATATGGCCTCGGCCTACGCCACCATCGCCAACGGCGGAAGAAGGGTCGAGCCGACGGCGATCACGCGGGTCGTGAGCGACGAGGGCCGCGAGGACGAGAAGGTCCTGTACCAGGAGCCAGATCAGCCCGAAGGGGAGCAGGTAATTCCAGTGGATATCGCCCACAAGGCGACGGAGATCATGGTGGGAGACGTCACGCAAGGCATCGCCGGGGACGCCGCGCTCGAAGACCGTCCCGTGGCCGGCAAGACCGGAACGAGCGAGAACTTCTTCGATGCCTGGTTCGTTGGCTATACTCCCCAGCTCGTTACGAGCACCTGGATGGGTTACGCGGAGGGTGGCGACACCCTTGAGTACGTCCTCGACTACGCCAGAGAGCTGGACGGCCTCCCCGGCGGCATCAACCCGGCCATGGTCTGGCAGGCCTACATGCAGCAGGTACTTCAGGGCAAACCCGTCGAACAATTCGAGGGCGTCACCCTGCCAGAGAGCGAGGAAACAACGACGCCGACGGCTCCCGAACGCGGGACGGCTAACGACGGCCCGGCACTCCGCGAACGTGCGCCCGCGGACCGGCGCGCACGAGGTGCCGCGGGGCAGTCTGGTCGCGCCGCCGTAACCCCGGTGAGCGCCGCTCCGGCGAGCGCATCCTCTTCGGCATCCCCTGGCCCCTCGCGGACGCGCAACGAGCGTTTGCGAGCCAACCGCAAGGATGACGTCGGTGCAGGGAACGCGCCGTCCAGCGCCGCATCTTCCAGCGCGTCGCCGGCCAGTCCTTCGCCGGCTAGCGCCGCCCCGAGATGACCTTTGGCGGCATGGAGACGTTCCTGTCGTTCTCGACCAGGTAGCGCCACGGCAGGTCCGTTCCGCGCGAGATCCCTATGCGGGTCGTCTCCACGACGCCGTCGGGCCGTTCGCCCTCAGAGATGGTCAACTCGCCTGAGGTGAGATCCTGGCCGTCGAAAGCAAGGTCGATGCCGAGTGCCTGCGTGAGTCTTCCGGGGCCATTGCAGAGGTCGCTTTGGCGGCCGCGCCGCCGGGCCATCAGCTCCTCACCTTCCAGGGGTCGGAGGGCCCTTACCAGGACGGCACTACCAACGCCCTCTGGCTCACAGACCACGTTCAGGAGTTTGTGGATCCCGTAAGACAGGTAAACGTAGGCGATCCCGGGACGACCGAAGATGTTTCGGTTGCGCATGGTCGGCCCCTTGTACGCGTGGCAGGCCGGGTCTTCCGGGCGGTAGGCCTCCGTCTCGACGATCACGCCCGAAGTATTGCCCGACTGGCCGGTGTGAGACAGAACGCAGCCGAGAAGGTCAACCGCAACCTCCCTGGGATCCCTATCGTAGAAGGCTGCTTTCAGAACATCTGTGGAGACGCCTGCTCCCCCGTGAGGTCTGTGATACGGCGGGAGAGCTCGTCCAGGTCGAGGCCAGCCTCAGAGCGGATCGAGGACTTCAGGAGCGGTCGGACCTGCCCGATCTGGATCTGCAGCTCACGCAGCAACTCGGAAGAGCCGCTCTCGGCACCGACCATATCCCTCAGGATGGTGTTCTCCGTTCGTCCGGCGACGAGCGGGTCGGGGAGACCTTCCACGTAGACGAGCGTGCGCCTTCCGCTGCCGCGGTCTTCCTCGATCGGCACCAGGGCCACGATCTTGTCGGCCCTCACGTATTTGCCGAAGCCCAGCGTGACGATGCGGTCCGCTATCGCCTTCATCTCGACCCTATCACCATAGCAAATAGACTTATAACATCTTCGGGCATCCGGGGCGACATTACTTCACGACGCACGACGGGCTCTCCCCCGAGGCTGGGAAGGCATGCGCCAGGCCGTTCGCGGTCAGGCGGGCACGGTGTCTGTAGCCCTCCGAGGTGTAGTGGGTTCCGTCCTCGATAAACCAGTCGTCCCTGGTACGCGACGCCCAGTCGAAGACGCGCATATTCGGGTACTTGTCGCAGTTGGCTTCCAGGGTCTGGTTCCACTTCTCCATGTTCTCCTCCGCGTAAGGTCCGCTGGTTACCAGCGACCTTACCGTGACCCACAGCACTGGCTGATCACCCATCAACGTCATCATCTGGTCAACGCGTGGTTGCAGGGCCACGGCCGAGCCCACGTAGACGTTGGCGGCGTCGTTGGTGCCGAGCCCGATCACCCAGCAGCCCTCGAAACCTTCCGC
>DASUPX010000380.1:0-6065 GCA_036280905.1 Rubrobacter sp.
CCCCACCCACACGTACCCGTCTGACCAGACCTCGCGCTTCCAGATTGGCACGACCTCTTTGATGCGCTCGATAGCGTAGCGGCTCGCCTCGAAGGCGGGCCCGCGCCGCGGGGAGGCGACGACTATGGTGACGCTGGCCTCACCCGGGTCCACCCTGCCCAGGCGGTGCACGATGGAGACGTGCCCCACGTCCCAGCGCGCCCCGATCTCCGCCCCGATCTCCGCCAGCTTCCTGTCTGCCATGGGCCGGTATGCCTCGTACTCCAGGTACTCCACGGATGCGCCACCCGACTCGTCGACCCTCGTCGTGCCCACGAACGTGGCGATGGCCCCGCAATCTGGCCTCTGGGCATCGGCGACCAGGGCGCCCACGTCGATAGCCCCCTCGACGATGGCGAACACCTAACCGCCCGAGACGGGCGGAAGGACCGCCACCTCGTCGCCGGGGGAGACGGTGTCTTCCCCGCGCGCGTACTCGCCGTTCACCGCGAAGGCCAGCGTGTCGCCCATGGGGGCGAGGTCTGCGTGGCGTTCCACGATCAGCGTCCATACCTCAGCCAGCGTTGCGCCGTCCCGAACGTCCAGCTCCGTCTCGCGGGTCCCCGCGCGGTCGGCCGCGGCGCCAAAGAACAGGACCTTGATCATGGCACTATTCTATCCGCCGGGCTCGGGCACGTAATCCGGCCCGACCAGCACTTTGAGCGAACGGGGGATGACGGAGAACTCGGCGGGCTCGTCGCCGATGACCTCGCCGTCGACGGTAAACTCCAGGCCAGGGGGCTGGGTCTCGACGTAGACGTCCTTGGCCCGTGCGAAGAAGACGCCCTCCTTGTCGAGGTAGTCGGACTGGGCCAGGGCCGAAGGTGCTAGCTTGAGCAACTCCCCGGCTCCGAGGGTCTCTATGATGACCACGTCGAGGAGACCGTCCTCGGGGTTGGCCCTTGGCGTGGCCGGCCAACCACCACCCGTGTAACGGCAATTCCCCACCGCCACGTTGACCGCGTCGACCTCGTGTCCCTCGCCGTCGAGGTAGAGCTTGAGCTCCCGCGCCTCGAAATCTTTCGCGACCTCAAGTGATGCCCGCAAGTACGAGAGCTTGCCCCACCGCTTCTTGAGCTCCTCGTCGTTGACGCTGGAGATCTCCGCCCCCAGGCCCCCGGTCGCAACGTTTATGAAGTACCTCTCTCCGATCCCCTCTGACCGTACCCTCGCCACATCGAGCCACCTCCCCCGGTTCTGGAGAATGACTTCTTCGGCATGCTCGGGGTTCTCGGGTATGCAGAGCGTGGCCGCGAGATCGTTGCCCGTGCCCGCCGGCAGGATGCCCAGGGTCACGCCCTCCGGAAAACCGGCCCGGCCGAGACCGTTGACCACGTCGTTGACCGTGCCGTCCCCACCAGCCACGATGAGAAGCCCGGCACGCCACTCCTCGGCGGCCCCGATGGCATCGTCAGGACCCTCGGTCTCAATCCACTCGACCTCGAGCCCCTCGAGCTGGTCGCGGATCTTTTCGGGATCATACCCGCCTCCGCCCGAAGCAGGATTGCAGATGACGCGTGCCTTGCCCTTCTCCATACGCTCCCTGTCTGGCTGAAACTACCCCGCTAGTCTACCGGAAAGCAGCCCGCTGAGGGACCGGCCGCCGGGTAGGCCATCAGCAAGAACAATTAGCCGGAAGCTTAACGCTATGAAGCGCGTCGGATGTCCGCGCGGGGACGCGAGATTCGCTCAGCGGGCAACCAGACCTCGTATTCGTTGTCGAGCCTGATGGCGGCGTTGATCCCGTCGCCGGAGACGTAGCGGACCTCCCCGAAACCGAGCGGCGTCTGCACCCGCTCGCCCACGGAGAGCTCCGTGATGAACGCCTCCCTGAGCGCCGCGACGTAGGCGAGCGCGAGCGAGGTGTCGATGTGCGCCCCCTCGTCACGCCTGTCGGCCACCAGGATGCCCGCGATACGGTACAGGTTGGCCCGCGAAACCTGCGAGATGATGCAAGCCCTGACCGTCTGCCGCACCAGCTGACGCTCGAACTCGGAGTACTCCTCGCCGCTGCGCGCCAGAATGTCCATCACCCTTGGAAACGCCCGGCGGGTCGCCTCCTCCACCGTCAACCCGTTGATCCCCCGCTTGTAAACGTGCGGGTCGAGCCGCTCCTCTTCCCGCCGCCTCGGTACGCTTAGCCAACCCTGCCTGATGTCGTTCGTCTCTGTCATGCCACCATTATACCTCACTGAAGCTAGTGAAACAATAAGGAAATGCCTGCAAAGCCGGCATTTCCGCACGCTCCGGCTAACGCCTCCGCTTGTCAGCACGCTCCAGCCTGGAGGCTGTCGCTCGTCGGCAACGCTTCGGCTTCGCCTCGCTTTCGGCCGGTCGTCTCGATTCGCATCGGTGGCTTCGAAATTCCAACTTTTCCGGGCAGCGAGTCTCTAGGGTGGCAGGGTGCAGGCCGCAACGAGATCTGGCTGAAAGCGAGCTCTAGGCGGAGCCGGGCGCAGCGGTGCGGAGCCGGCGTGCTGACGAGCGAAGGCGTTAGCCGGAGCGTGCTGCGAAGCACAGGTCTATTCGCTAGACTCTCCGCATGAGCCGCGTGGTGGAGGAGATCGAGGCGCTCGTCGCCAGGGCGGGGACACATCCGGTCTACGGGTACACCCACTGCCTCAGGGTCTACGCGCTGGCGGAAGACCTTGCGGCCCAGGAGGACGTCTCCCATGATCCGGAGATACTGCGTGTGGCGTCCCTCCTGCACGACGTGGGGCTCTACAAAGCTTACGCCATGAGGGAGCCGGCCGATCACGCCAAGCGCTCGGCGCTGGTGGCCCGGCGAATTCTCCAGGACTGGGATTTTCCGCCGCAGGCCAGCCAGGCGGTGATAGAGGCCATAGAGTTCCACCCGCCGGGTGTCGCCGGGGGCACCGCCTCCGAGACCATCCTGCTCAAGGATGCCGTGGGCCTCGACTATCTCGGTGCCATCGGCGTCTCCCGCATGCTGGCCATGGTGGGCACCGAAGACGACGTCCCCGACATACGTACGGCCATCTGGAACGCAGAGAGCCTCAGGCAAAAGATCCCGGGCCTCCTGATCCTCCAGAGCAGCAAAGACCTGGCCGCCCGCCGCATCCACGAGATGGAATACTTCCTGGAAGACCTGCGAGATGCCACGGACAAGCTGAAGCTTCTCTAGGGCGGTACTCAAGAAGCTGACAGCTGTCAGCGATCTGCCTTCAGCTTCTTATCTATAGCTGGAAGCTGACCGCCCGCTCTTCTGGCAAGTCGTTCTAGCTAAGCAGGAGATATATGCCGGCGGCGAGGCTCAGGGCTCCTATCACCAGCATCCTGATGCCGGCGACGAGATGGATTCCACGTTCGGAGATGGGGCCTATCCCGCCCCTCTGGTCTTTGCCGCCTCGCAGGAGGGCGTAGGCGCTGAATGCCAGGCAGGCGAGCCCGGTGATGCTCAGGAGTATTCCGAAAGCCAAGGAGGGTTGCACGCCCTAGCCCTGTCCGTTTCTTTCCTCTCTTACCATGCGCGACAGTAGGGTGCGGAAGCGGGGGTCGGCGTGCAAGGGGGCGAATTCGAGGGCGCTCCTGAAGTGTTCGACGTCGTTCTCGCCGGCGTCCACGGCCCGCTCGATGTAGTCGAGGGCGTCCCCGAACTCGCCGCGGCGGGCCTGGATGCTGGCCAGGGCTGAGAGGGCGGGTGAGTAGCGGGCGTCTGCTGCGATGGCCCGCTCCAGGATCTCTTCGGCCACCTCCAGGTCGTCGGCGGTGTAGTAGAGGCTGGCGTAGGAGTAGAGGGCCCGGGGGTTGGCGGGATCGGCCTTGAGCGACTCCACGAAGTGCTCCTCGGCCCGCTCCATGTGCCCCTCGCGCTCGTTCAGGATGCCCAGCTCCAGGTGGGCCTCAGGGTTTTCGGGGTCGAGTGAGATCACGACCTCGTAGGCCTCGGCAGATCCTTTATCGTCCCCGATGGCCAGGCGGGCCTCTCCTAGGGTTATGAGGTGGCGGATCTCATCCCGGCCCAGCGCAACGGCCTCCTCCGAGAGCTTGAGAGCCTCAGGCAGGTTCTTGCCGAGGGCGAGCAGGTGGGCGGCGAGCTCGTCCCTGATCTCCGGCGACCCGGGACAATCTTCCAGGCCGCGTCGGAAGGCGGCCTCTGCCCTGGAGAGGTCCCCGTTTCTGGCGTGACAGATCCCGAGGTTGGCGTGCGCCTCCCACCAGTCGGGCGTGCCCTCGATAACCTCCTCGTAGGCGGCCACGGCCTCGGCGTAACGGCCGAGCATGTCGAGGGCGTTTGCCCTGAAGGTCCTTGCGCCGCTCTTCTGGACCTCCTCTGAAGCGGTCTCTATGGCCTTCTCGAAGAACTCCAGGGCCTCGGCGTAGTCGGCGGCGTCGAAGAGGGTGAGGCCGGCGTTTATGAGCATGTCGGCGTCGCCCGGCACGCGGCCCGTCCAGCGCTCGAAGGTGGCCTTGGCAAGCGCGGGCTCGCCCATGAATCCGTAGTAGCGGCCCAGCTCCACGTACGCGTCGGGGTAGCCGGGCTCCGCCTCTATGGCCCTCTCCAGGTGATGCACGATCTTGAACGGCTCGTCGCGCGAGAGCGCCACCATGGCGAGCCCCATCCGCGGCGCGACCCACTCGGGATCCAGCTCGAGGGCGTCGAGGAAGCTTGCCTCGGCCTCCTCAAGCCGCCCCAGGTTCAGGAGCGCCCGTCCCACGGCTTCTATGACCTCGGGGTTCTCGGGCGCCGCATCAAGGGCCTGCTCGAAACGGGCGAGGGCTTCCTCGATGAGGCCCTCGCTCGCCAGGGTCTCGCCCTGCTCCAGAAACTCCTCATAGTCCATCACCCCACATTAAATCAGATGGAGGGCCGATTGAGTGTACAATCGCCCCGCAAAGACAGACCCGAAGGGGGCGCATCCTTGAAGAACCCTCCCGCTCCGACGCGGCTCGAGATCCGGTACGGGGACCTCGACCCCTACGGCCACGTCAACAACTCCGTCTACCTGGAGTTCCTGGAGAAGGTCCGCATCGTCTACTGGAGGGCCCTGGCCGACCTGGCCGGTATAGAGGAACTCGAGGCCGGCGACGTGCCGGGGGCCCGATACGTGATCGCCGAGACGACCATCAGGTTCAAACGCGCCATCTTCTTCGAGGACACGCTCCACGGCGCGGCCCGCGTGCGAAGCGTCGGCAACCGCTCCTACGCCATGGACTTCGAACTGCGCACCGGGGACGATTTCGAGAACGGCACGCTCGTCTCGGAGGCTTTCGCAGCCCACGTCTTCTTCGACCCCGCAGAAGACGCCGTCCAACCGCGTCCCGACTGGTTCCTCCCCACCGTCGCCAGGCTCGAAGGCCGCCCCGAGGAGTCTTTCACCCCGTAAGGACGCCAGGACGTGATAGGGTGCTGGTACTAGATCCTGGAGGAGGTTCTCGATGCAATACCAGACGATCAAGGGCGAGAAGGTCCCTTCGTTGGGTCTGGGCACCTACCGCCTGACGGGGGATGCTTGCGAGGCGGCCGTGGAGCGCGCGCTCGGGATGGGCTACAGGCACGTCGATACGGCCCAGATGTACGGCAACGAGGCGGAGGTGGGCCGGGGCCTCGAGGACTCCGGGGTGGAGCGCGGTGAGGTCTTCCTGACCACCAAGGTCTGGCCGAGCGACTTCGTCCATGACCGCGTCATCTCAAAGACCCTCGAGAGCCTGCGTCGGCTCCGCACGGACTACGTGGACCTCCTACTGATGCACTGGCCCCCCGACGGCGTGCCCCTCGGCGAGACGCTCGGGGCCATGCGGAAGCTGCAGGACAGAGGCATCGTGCTTCATATAGGGGTGAGCAACTTCTCCCCTGCCCTCCTCGAAGAGGCGACCGGGCACGCCGAGATCTTCTGCAACCAGGTCCAGTACCACCCATTCAGGAGCCAGACCGAGCTGCTCGACCAGGCACGGGAGCTTGACTACCTGCTCACCGCCTACACCCCACTCTCCCGTGGCGGCGTCAAGGACGATGCCACGCTCCAGGAGATCGGTGGGGACCACGGCAAGACCGCGACCCAGGT
>DASUPX010000381.1:0-6200 GCA_036280905.1 Rubrobacter sp.
GGACAGGGGACCTCGGGTATTTCGACGAAGATTGCAACCTCTACGTAACGGGGCGGGTCTCTACCCTGATCGTTACCCCAGGCGGAAAGAACGTGCAGCCCGAGACCGTGGAAGCGGTCTACGGGGAGCACCCCCTGATACAGGAGATCGGCGTGCTGCAACGAGACGGCCGCCTCGTCGCCGTGGTGGTGCCGGATCAGGAAAGGCTCGTCTCGGAAAAGGACTCGAGCGGGGCGATTCGCGAGGCGATACAGGAGTCCTCGAGGCGGCTGCCCTCTTACCAGCGAATCTCGGACTACGCCATCAGCCGCGAGCCTCTGGAGTACACCAGGCTCGGCAAGCTCAAGCGGCACGTTCTGGAAAATCGCTACGAAAGATCCAGAAGCGAGGCGGAAGCTCGGGACGGGCTGACTTCTGGCCCCGTCGCCGTCCACGAGATGTCGGAGGACGACCAGGCTCTGCTCCGTAACCCGGCCGCGAGGAGCGTCTGGTCGCTGCTCGCCGAGCGATTCCCCGAAAAGAGATTGGCCCCCGACACGAGCCCACAGCTCGACCTGGGTATAGACTCGCTCGGGTGGGTCAACCTTACGCTGGAGATCGGCGAGAGGATCGGTGTAGAGATCGGGGAGGCAGCCATAGGTCGCATCGACACCCTCCGAGATCTACTAAGCGAGGTCGCCTTGGGGACGGGCAGGACGGCGCACCAGGCTTCGCCGCTCGAACGGCCCGAGGAGGTTCTGGACGAGAAGCAAATGCGGTGGCTGAGACCGCTTGGCAGGGTGGCCTCGGCGCTAGCCGGGGGCATGTTCTCACTCAACCGGGCTATTATGAGGAGCTTGTTCCGCTTGCGGGCGGAGGGGCTCGAAAACCTGCCGGAGGAGGGACCGTTCATCGTCGCGCCGAACCACGTCAGCTACCTCGATGCTTTCGTGGTGGCAGCGGCACTGCCCCGCGACGTGCGGCGACGCACCTACTGGGCAGGCTGGACTGGCGCCGCCTTCGGCAACCCGCTCACCCGGCTCATCAGCCGCCTCGCACAGGTAGTTCCCGTCGATCCCGAGCGCGCCGGGTTCTCGAGCCTGGCCTACGGGGCCGCGGTGCTCGCACGCGGTCAGAACCTCGTCTGGTTTGCCGAGGGTGAGCGCTCCAGGACGGGAAGCCTGCAGCAGTTCAAGCCCGGGGTGGGCATGATCCTGGACCACCACCCGGTGCCCGTTGTGCCCGTCTTCATTCGTGGTACGTACGAGGCCATGCCGCGGGGACAGCTCCTGCGCAGGCTGGAGCGGGTCAGCGTCACGTTCGGCGAGCCGTTCGACCCCCGTGGTCCTGATGGAAACGTGGAGCCGCGGGAGCAGGTCGTCGAGGCCTTGCACGGGCGTGTGTTCGAGCTGGGGCAACGCGGATGAACCACGACGGGAACGTAGACCAGAGGTCTCGCCGCCGCGAGCAGCGGGGATGGTACTTCTATGACTGGGCGAACTCCGCGTTCTTTACGACGGTGATCACCGTCTTCCTCGGCCCATACCTGACGGCCGTGACAGAGAATGCGGCCGACGCCAGCGGCCTCGTGTACCCGTTCGGTATCCCCATCCTGGCCGGGTCATATTTTCCCTACGTGCTCTCGCTCTCGGTCGGCTTGCAGGTCTTTCTATTGCCGTTGACGGGGGCTATCGCCGACAGGACCGGACGCAAGAAGCGTCTCCTGATGCTCTTCGCATACGTGGGAGCGGTTTCGACCATGGGGCTTTACCTGGTCCAGGGTTCCGCGTACTTGCTTGGTGGATTTCTCTTCGTGATCGCCAACCTCTCCGCTGGCGCCTCCCTTGTGGTGTAC
This sequence comes from Rubrobacter sp., assembly GCA_036280905.1. Taxonomy (GTDB): domain Bacteria; phylum Actinomycetota; class Rubrobacteria; order Rubrobacterales; family Rubrobacteraceae; genus Rubrobacter_D. The sequence continues at coordinate 1,835 of DASUPX010000381.1, forward strand.
AACGCCTTCTTGCCTGAGATATCCGGCCCTGATGAGCGTGACCGAGTCTCCTCTCGCGCCTGGGCACTCGGCTACCTCGGAGGCGGGTTGCTCCTCGCGGCGAACCTGGCGCTGTATTCCGCCCACGAGTCGCTCGGCCTCTCGGAAGGGCATGCCGTACGTATCTGCCTGCTTTCGGCCGGCGCGTGGTGGGCGCTTTTTGCCGCGATACCGCTAGCCACCCTCAGGGACCGGAGGGCGAGGCATTCCGAGGAGAGGGGGGCGAAGGTTGCGCTAGCCGGCTTCCGGCAGTTGCTGTCGACGCTCAGGGCCTCGCTCGCCTACCCGCAGACGCTTCTCTTTCTAGGGGCGTACCTGCTATACAACGACGGCATTCAGACCGTCATCACCCTCACCGCGGTCTACGCCAGGGTGGAGCTGGGGATCGGAACGGGCACTATCATCTCCGCTGTCCTCATGGTTCAGTTCCTCGCGTTCTTCGGGGCGCTTCTGCTCGGCGCGCTCGCACGATATTTCGGCGCCAAGCGCGTCGTGCTGGCGAGCCTCGTCCTGTGGACGGGGGCGGTCGTCGCCGCCTTCTTCGTCCAGGCCGGGGCGACCTGGCAGTTCTACCTGCTCGCGGCGTTTATCGGGGTAGTGCTCGGGGGCAGCCAGGCACTCTCCCGCTCGCTGTTCTCGCACATGATCCCCGAGGGTCAGGAGGCGGAGTACTTCAGCCTCTACGAGATCAGCGAGCGCGGCACGAGCTGGCTCGGGCCCCTCCTGTTCGGTATCACGCTGCAACTGACGACCAGCTACCGCAGCGCGCTCGTCTCGCTGGTCGTATTCTTCGTGATCGGCTTCGTGTTGCTGGCTTTCGTCAACGTGCGCCGCGCCATCGTCGAAGCCGGCAATCAGCCGCCCGAGAGGGTGTGACCGAGCAGGTGCCGGGTCTTGCGGCCTGACGCCGGAGGCGTAGCTCCCATGCTTCCCTATCTCGCAACGGCGCCGCCACCGGTCCCGATTCGCAGACGCCGCGCGTCGCACGTCGTAAACTTGGGGTATGGCCAGGGCACCCCGCAAACGTCTGAACGAGATGGACGACCTCAAGGACATGGGCCACTTCCCGCTGTCCGTACACGCGGGCGCCACCGCAAACGTTCTCCTGACCATCCTTCTGACCTACCTGCTTCGGGGCCGCCAGGAGGGTCCCCTTGTGTTGCCCGTGTGGGCGGGAGGGGTGATCTCGGCGAACGTGATCCCGGTAATACACTTGCGGTCCCGCATGGATGAGCACACCCACTACCCGGAGATCGCCGAGATGGATTTCTTCGCCGATCAACACAAATTCGCGAGCTGGGTCTATGCCGTGGCTTCGGCGAACATGCTCGTGTGGATAGTGCTCTCCTGGAGCCTCTTCTCGCTCCGCCGCGACCGACGGACGCTTGCCGCGATGCTGGTAGTCGCCTTCGCAGCCACCTTCTTCCCTGCCTGGAGGCGGCTGTTCTGGCGCCGGGAAACCGACACCCCTCCGGCCTGAACCCTGGCCAGGAGGGGAACGATCTTTCCCCGCTAGCAGAGCCGGAATTTCAGGATCAGCCCTCGAATCCAGCCAGAGGGGCGGCCCCCAGCGATGCGATCACATCCGGGACGCCCGTCCTCTAACCCGGCAACCAGGAAGGTGAGGGGTTCCCATGGCATCTGGCCACGAGACGACTCCAGGAGAGCCGTCAGGGCTGGCCGGTGGCCTATCTGCCGAAGAAGAGCTTGGCGGCGGGGCTCATCATCTCGGGGCTCCACATGGGATCGAACGTCAGCTGCGCGTTCACGGTCTCGACGCCCTCGATCGACAGCGCTTCCGTCTCGACCTGCTCCTGGATGAGGTCCCCCACCGGGCACATGGGGCTGGTGAGGCTGAAGGTAACGTCGACGTGGCGCCCCTCGTCATGCACGCCAACATCGTAGATCAAACCAAGCTCCACCAGGTCCATCCCGATCTCCGGATCGATGACGTTCCTCAACTGATCCTGCACACGCTCCTCGGTTATCACCATCGCACCTCTCGTAGATATAATCGCCTCTCCTGCGATTGTATCAGCACGCTCGGACCTTGAGGTCCGGATCCGACGGTACTCCAAAGCATGGGTGCTGGAGCGGGGCGAGCTTGTTACAGATGCATCACTTATCCCCCGTTCCGGCTGTGTTATCCACAACATGTTGTGGATAAGTCGGTCTGAATGGCGCACAAGTTGCTTTATCTCGCTATTGACTCGCTGGATGCGGCAAGTTTTTGATATTTTTGTTACTATGTCCTGCATAGGTTTCGACCGCGTGGTAGGCCCTGGTGCGTCCCAGGTTCCAGGTGCGCCAGTCTCCGGGGCTCTCGCCCCAGGCGTAGAGGATTTGCTGTCGAAGGGTAAAGTCTTGCCAGACGGGTTGCTCCCCTATTTCGGGTAGCGCATCGACTATGGTTGGCACGGCGTCGGCGCTCAGGGTGGTGAGGTAGTAGGGATCGAAGCGTTTCCCCTCTTGCAGGCGATCAATATTGGTCCCGGCTATCAGGGCGTCGGGGTTCATAAGGTTTATGGCCAGGATGGCAGCGAAGCCGGCCGCGAGCGCGCCGACGGCGAAGCGTTCGCGGTGGGAACGTAATACGGTCAGGACGAACCAGAGCAGGACGGTAGAGATCCAGACCATGAAGATCGTGGTGTACAGGCGCAGTTCCGTTAGCCCGAACTCGCTGGTGTAGAGGTACATGCGTTGCAACGCCGAGGCCACCACGATGAAGAGGAGGGCCACCATGGAGCAGGCCAGCGCCTTGAAGAGGATCTCGTGGGTACGGTTCTCGGGGCGGAACAGCCAGTGGGCCAGCAGGAGCAGCGGGAGGGCGAGGGCGGTTACGGTTGTCAGCTCGAAGAAACCGTGGCGGGCGTACTCGGCGTAGGTAAGGCCGGCGGTGTCGTTCAGGTGGCCGGCGCCACCGAAGAGGTAGCGGACCTGTATCGCCACGAACGTGAGGAACAGGAAGTCGAGAAGCCCGAGCACGATCCCCACCTCGACGATGCCGAGTGAGAAGATCCCGGGCCGGGATAACCTGGGGATGCGGGGAAGGCGCGCCATCAGCCCTGTCCACAAGATACCGGCGGAAATCCACGCTAGGAAGCAGAACAGGAAGAGGTGCGAGAACACCCTGGCAATATCGAAGCCGAAGACATCGAGCACCAGCCGCTCGAAGACGGCGTCGGCCGCCACGAAGAGCGCGCCGAACAGGACAAGGAGCGGCGCGGCGAGCAGCACGCCCCTCGACACCGCCAGCGCTCCCCCCTTCCATCGCCCGCGCATCGTCTGGGCCCAGTCTATGTCGGCCACGCTCACGGGCACGGGGCCGGCGGAAGAGAAGATGCCGGCGAGGCCGCCACCGATGATGTAGTCGGAGATCCCCGCCTGACGGAGGCTCCCGCTCCGCCCACGCCACACCGCCAGAGAGAGTGAGACCGTTACCGCGAGGATATCGAGGGAAACCACCACGGGGGAGTCGCGTAGCGCGGTCCCGCAGGCAAAGACGATCGCCACCAGGACCAGCCATCTTCCTTCTCCTTCGACAAGCACCCGGCCCCATCTCGCAGACATGGCCCCAAGAGCTACGAGCAGCACGATCCAGACGGAGAAATTGATGCCCCAGGGCGTGGCTCGGAGCAGAAGATCCCCCAGAACTCCAAGCGCCACCGAACCCCCCAGGAGCCCGAGCCCCAACCTCGTCCGCTCGCCCAAAGGACACACCTCCGTCCGTAGCCTGAAGGGCACTGTAGAGGACAGAGGTAACATGCCGGCCACCGACCGATTAAGAAGGGCTAAAATATCCTAAGCTCTTCGTTCCCAGGATAACGAGCTGTTGCCGAAGCGGACCATCGAGGGCACACCGCCAGGCGTAATGTCAGCCCAGGGGAGACATCAGCGGCGGCGTGGTGGCGAGACCCCACTGCAAGCAATGATAGTAGGATTGGGGAGCATGGGTTGCCACAGGGACACGAGGAGGGGTATCGTCGCACGTTTTGGACGGCGTCAGGTTTCGCCGCGTGCCTCGACACCTGGCAACCCTGCTCCACCGAAGATCGCGTAAGGTTGCTCGTGTTCGGACCCCGGGAGGAGAACTGAAGAGAACCGGCGGAATCGGGATACTGATCGTGGTGCTCGTGGTTGGCTACGTTCTGTACACCGGCACCATCGCTCCGGAGCAGCTCTTCAGGGAGCTGCTCGGTCAGGGTGCTGGCAGCTCTGGAGAGGTGCAATCTGGGTCTGGTCCGTCCACGGCGTCTGGCGCACCAAAGCCGCCTACGGCCTTCCGGGCGCGGGAGATGCTAGAAGAGATCGACGTCGCACCCGTGGG
>DASUPX010000382.1:0-6001 GCA_036280905.1 Rubrobacter sp.
CGGCTACCGCTACTTGCTCCACCGCCACCACGAGGACGAGTTCGACCCCGAAAGGTCGGGGCCCCGCACGGGGGCGGCGGGCGTCCTTATCTGTGGCGAGCACACGGGCACGCACATAGACGCCCTGAGCCACCAGGCAGATTCGCTCACCCTCTGTGGCGGCGTCCCCGTCAAGGAGGTACAGTCCCCGCGCGGCTTCTCACGGCACGGCGTCGAGGAGATACCGCCCATAGTTGCCCCCGGCGTGCTCCTCGACGTGGCCGCCAGTGCCGGTGTGGAATCTCTAGATCCCGGTCGCGTGGTGACGGCCTCCGACCTTGCGGATTGTTGCGAGGCTCAAAGGGTCGATGTCGAGGCCGGGAGCGTGGCGCTCGTGCGGCTCGGTAACGCCAGATTCTGGAGCGACGAGGAACGGTATCTGGCGGGGCCGGGGATGGACGCGAGCGCGGCCCGCTGGATGGCCGACAAGAACGTGCTGGCCGTGGGGGCAGACAACATGGCGTGGGACGTGCCCGGGCTGGAAGACCCCGAGCTGGGGTGCATGATGCCAGGTCACCTGCTCCTGCTGGCGAGGCACGGTATCTACATCATCGAGAACCTGAACCTCGACGAGCTGGCGGCCTCCGGCCACCACATCTTCGAACTCGTCTGCACGCCCCTGAAGCTAGTCGGCGCGACCGGCTCCCCCGTAAGGCCCCTGGCGATCGTACCGGGATAGGGTAACCGCCCCGAGACCGCATTGGCCGGAGCTCAGAATCTCTGCGAATGCCTTCTGGGTGGGTCAACCACACCGTGCTTGATAGCGAACACGAGCGCCTGTAGCCTGGAGTGAACGCCGAGTTTCTCCATGATGCTCGCCACGTGGTTTCGCCCGGTCTTGGCGCTTATCCCGAGACGCTCTGCTATCTCTTTACCGTCCAGTCCCTCGGCAAGCACCCGCAGTACTTCGATCTCCCTGGGCGTGAGCCGCGCCACCGCCCGGCGGGCTTCGCGGTCCTCCTCCCTCTGGTGTCCGGCGAGCCTGAGTAGATCCACGACCTCCTCCAGGGGCATGAGCATCTCGCCAGCCCCGATACGGCGCACGGCGTCGATCACCTCACCCATACCCACCGATTTGTGCAGGACCCCCGCCGCTCCGGCCTCGACGGCCCGGGCCACCTCCGCGCGGTCGAGGCTGCCGCTCACGACGAGCACCTGCGTTTGCAGGTTCTTGCTGTGCAGTTCTTTGATCAGGTCTCCACCATATCCGTCGGGAAGGCCAAGGTCGATGATGGCCACGTCCGCCACCGGCGTCCCGTTGTCTATCATCTGGCGCGCCTCGGCGAGGGACCCCGCGTGCCCCACGACCTCGAAGCCCGGCTCGAGCTGGAATACCGCGGTGGCGGCGTCCCTGAAAGAGGTATGATCCTCCACCAGCAAGATGCTCATCCGGCCCTGTGGTCCTCTGCCCCTGGCAACCGTGAAGCGTACTCTGGTGCCTCTTCCTGGCTCGCTCTCGATTCGCAGGGCGCCCCCTAGCGCGCGGGCCCGCTCGTGCATGCTCTTCAGGCCTATCCCGGAGGAAGTTCCAGCCTCGAAACCCCGCCCGTCGTCTTCGACCTCGGCCCAGAACCTGCCCTCCTCTACCCCCAGGCTCACAGACACGTTTTCGGCCTCCGAGTGGCGCCGTGTGTTGGCCAACGCCTCCTGGAGGATGCGCAACAGCTCAGGGTCTTTCCGGCCGAGGGGATGGGGGGGTAGATCCTCTGCCACGCTGAGTCGTATGTGTCGGTCGGGGGACATCCGGCGGTTCAGCTCCACGAGGGACCTGACCTGCTCGGGCAAGGGCCTGTCGCTCTCTACTTCCAGCCTGAGATCGTAGACGGCGGTGCGTAGCTCCTGCCCCGTGCGCTTCATTGCCTCGACCGCCCGTTCCAGCCAGCGCCCCAGGTTCGAATCGTCCGTCATCGACTGGGCCAGTTGCGCGGCGGTAAGAGCGTAGGTGAGATCCTGGAGCGGCCCGTCGTGCAGGTCCCTCGCCATGCGCCTGCGCTCCGCCTCCCTGACCTCACGCATCCCTTCCTCGGCCCTTCTCCACTCGATGGCCTCACCGAGCACGTTGGCGACGGCTTGAAGAAAGTTCACGTCGTCCTCCGTGAAGATCCTCTGTTTCATGGTGTGCGCCCCGATAACGCCGAAGGGACCCCGCTCCCCGCCTACGACCGCGCTCATGCCGCTGACCACGCTGTGACGAAGCAGAAGCGGTGACCTGTCGAACCTGGTCTCGTGTGCCAGGTCCTCCAGAATTACCGGTCCGTTCGAGAGCAGCGTGTAGCCTGCCTGAGAGCCTGTGCCCGTCTTCTCCGTCGCGTTTCCGACGAGCCCCTCCTCCCATCCGATGCCAGCGCGCAACAGCATCTCGTCGCCTGAAGGAAGCAGCTCGAGGGTTCTGCAGTACTCGACGCCCAGGGTACGGGCCACGAGCCCGACGGTCTCATCCAGCAGGACCTGGAGGTCAGGCTCGGCGAGCGCCTTCCTACCGAGGCCGGCGACCGCCTCCTGCTGTCCCGCCCGCAGCCTGGCCTCCTCTTCCGCCAGCCTGCGCTCGGTGACGTCTTCGTGGGCCACCACCACTTGCGGGCGAACGGTATCAGGCAAGCGCGTTACCCTCCCCACGAACCAGCGCTTCTTGTCTGGAGAGTGACAGGGATACTCTAGCTCGAAGGCCTCTAGCCGGCCGGAGATTACATCCCTTATCCCCCGCGCGAAGGCACGGGCATCCTCGGCTTCCTTGCCGGTGGCCGCGTCACAGACCTCCAGGTAGTTGGTCCCGGGACCGACACTGGAGGTGATCGGAGGGTTGGATGATGCGAACCTATGCCATGCCCGGTTGGTGGCGGAGATCCGGCCCGTCTCGTCGAGGATGGCTATGTGCGTAGAGAGGCTGTCCAGGGTGGAGCGAGCCAGGTTTTCGCTCCACCTGCTGTCCGTCAGGTCCGTGTTGACCACAATCGCGCCCACGATACTTCCTTCTTCGCGCATCGGCGACGCCGCGCACCGCAGGAGCACGTCCTCCCCGGTCTGGTGGTGCCGCGCGACGATCTCCTCGATGACGGTCTCACCTTCCAGTGCGCGGGATAGTGGTTCCTCGGTCCTTGGAACGTGCTCCCCCGTCTCCGGGGAGCGGTGTCGTAGCTTCTCGAAGAGAACAGAGAGGCCCCCTTCTAGCTCGGATATATGCTTACAGCCGAGCATCAGCAGGGCCGCCTCGTTGCAGGCCGAGACCCCTCGCTCGTCCCCCACGTAGACGGCGTCGGACATGCCGTGGATGAGGGCGTCGAGCTTGGCACCTCCGGCGGTGCCCCCCCCGGCTCCCCTGAGATATTCGACCATGACCTCCTCCGAGAGGTGGTTCGTTCTAGGGTTGCCCCCGGGCTTTCCTTCGACGACCGATGATGGTCCTGACATCCATCACCATTACTACAGAGTGAAGCAATCGTATCATGGGCGAACCCGGCTTTGCGAGGGTGATAACCTGACCCCGGCTTTTCGTAGTGCAAACGTACTACGAAAAGATAAGGCACACGCATCATGACAGGACTCCCCGCACGAGCGATGATAGGGATGCGATAGGAAAAGGTGGGGTTCGAACCGGACGGCAGTCTCTCGGGGAGCCGTCCGGTTCTCTTGCTGCAAACTCGCGCTTTGTGTAACGTGAAGAATATCTTTGCGGCAGAAGGAGGAAAAGTCTATGAGCGAGACTGCCCCGACCGCACCTGATACCGTCGTCCTGGTTCACGGTTTCTGGGTAACCCCGCGCAGCTGGGAGAAGTGGGTCGAGCGCTACGAGGACAAGGGCTACCGGGTACTCGCCCCAGCCTACCCTGGCTTCGAGGTAGAGGTGGAGGCTCTGCGGGAGGATCCCTCCCCGATAGAGGCGCTTACCATCCCGGCTATCACCGACCATTTCGAGGCGGTCATGGATGAGCTCGACAGGCCTCCTATCATTATCGGCCACTCTGCGGGGGGGCTTATCACCCAGATCTTGCTCGATCACGGATACGGGGCAGCGGGTGTCGCCATAGACTCCGTGCCCGCCGAAGGCATCAGGGTCTCACCGGTCTCGCAGATTCGCGCTATCTTTCCGATCCTGAGGAACCCTGCCAACCGCCACAAGGCGGTTGGCTTCACACCCGAGCAGTGGCACTACGCCTTCACCAACACCCAGAGCCGCGAGGAGTCGGATGAGGTCTACGAGCGCTACCATATCCCAGCCTCGGGCAGGCTGGTGTGGGCAGGCCCGCTAGCCAACTTCACGCCGGGCCACCAGGAAACGTACGTCGACTTCCGCAACGAGGACCGTGCGCCGCTTCTCTTCATAGCCGGTAGCGAGGACAACATCATGCCGCCAGCGGTCAACCAGTCAAACGTCAAGCACTACCGCAACACCAGGACCCCAACCGACTACAGGGAGTTCGAAGGGCGTTCGCACTACGGTGTGATCGGGGGCGAAGGCTGGGAGGAGGTAGCAGACTTCGCCCTGGAGTGGGCCGTCTAGTACGCCAGGACCCACCCAACAGCCTGAGCACATCCTGGTCCCAGGGGGCCGGTCTCGCAGCATGGTCTCGAAACCCGAGGCTCTGGCCCTCGAGCCGCCCTACCAGTCGGAAAGTTCGTCTGTGTGCTGACCAAGGGTGGGAGGGGGGCGGCGGATGGGTAGGCGTTCGCTGTCGATGAGGATAGGGGAGGCGAGCATTTTCAGGGCGCCGACCGAAGCATGAATTATGTCCTGCAGCATGCCCGAGCCCCTGACATGGTCGTCGGCGAACACGTCGGCGAGGGTGTTGACGGGGCCGCTCGGGACCCCAGCGGCCCTGACCTCCTCGGCCCACTCGTCGGCAGGCCGCTTGCCGATCTCCTCCTGGAGCTCCGCTATCAACGCTTCCCGGTTTGCCACGCGGTCGGGGTTGGTGGCGAAACGGTCGTCCTCGGCCAGCTCGGGACGGCCCACGGCCTCGCACAGCGCGGCGAACTGGCTGTTGTTGCCGACAGCCACGACGAGGGGCCTGTCCGAGGCGTCGAAGGTCTGGTAGGGGACGATGGAGGGATGGGCGTTGCCGATGAGGCCCGAATCCTCGCCGCTTACCAGGTATTCCTGGCCACGATTGGCCAGCCAGCCGAGCGTAGATTCGAAGAGCGGCACCTCGATGCGGGCGCCCTGCCCGGTCACGTGGCGTCGGTGGAGGGCCGCCAGGATCGCGTTCGAGGCGAACAGCCCGCACACTATGTCCGAGATCGCCACCCCAACCTTGGTCGGCTCGCCCCCGGGCTGGCCGGTGATGCCCATGACCCCGCCCCTCGCCTGTACCAGAAAGTCGTAACCAGGGCGCTCCTCGTCAGGCCCAGGACCGAAACCGGTAATGGAACAGTAGATGAGGCCCGGGTTCGTCTCCCGTAGTGCGTCGTAGCCGAGACCGAGCCTCTCGAGCGCCCCGCGCCTCCAGTTTTCGATTACCACGTCAGCCCCCGCCGCGAGATGCTTGATCCTCCCCAGCCCCTCCGCATCCTTGAGGTCGACCCCGATAGAGCGCTTGTTGCGGTTGATGGCCAGGAAGTAGGCAGACTCACGGGCCTCGCCCTCGCCAGCGAAAGGCGGTCCCCAGTGACGGGTGTCGTCGCCGCGATCGGGATGCTCGACCTTTATCACATCGGCGCCAAGGTCACCCAGCACCATCGTCGCGTAGGGCCCGGCCAGGACCCGCGAGAGGTCCAGAACCCTGACGCCCGCAAGGGGAAGCTTCGAATCGTCTACCATGACGCCAGTCTAACAGCACGCTCCGGCCTGCGGCCTACGCTTGTCAGCACGCTCGGCCTAGGGCCTCGCTTGTCAGCACACTACGGCCTTCGGCCTCCGTTTGTCAGCACGCTCCAGCCTGGCGGCTGTCGCTTGTCGGCAACGCTTCGCCCGGCTCCGCCTGGGCTCGCTTTCAGCTAGATCCCGCTTCGGCCTGCACCCTTCCGC
>DASUPX010000383.1:0-11876 GCA_036280905.1 Rubrobacter sp.
TCCTGGGTACTTTCCAATCAGAAGAGACGGGTGGGGGCATTGATCCCGAACCGGTTTCGTGTATTCTTTACCATCGCAATAGACAAGATAGGTTTGACATAGATTACCCTATCACCAGGAGGCATCATGAACGGTAGATCCGGACCGGACCTTTCGTATTTGATCTGTGCGACGCCGCGGAGTGGTAGCACGCTGTTGTGTGCGGCGCTAGACGGCACGGGGGTGGCGGGCCATCCGGAGGAGCACTTCGAGGTCTTGCTTGAGACGGGGCGGCGGAGGCAGCCGCGCGACTACTTCCAGCGCTCAAACGACCCCGAGGTGTGGGCGTTGCTGGACGATCCGGAGTTCAGGGAGGTTCTTGGCGAATACGGGGGCAGGTATTCCGAGCATCCGGGAGAGAGGGACCCGGATTGGAGCCCGCCCGACTTCCAGAAGCTGGTCAGGGAGGCGCTGGAGAAGGGCACCACAGAAAACGGGGTGCTTGGGACCAAGATCATGTGGGCGTATTTCAGGGACTTCGTGCGTCTGGCGCGCAGGCGTGGTCTGGAGGACGTGAGTCCTTGCGAGGTTCCAGCGGCCGTGCTGCCGGGCCTGCGTCGGTACGTGTGGATGCGCCGAGAGGACACCACCAGGCAGGCCGTCTCGTTGTGGAAGGCTCTACAGACCCAGAAGTGGCGCAAGGACTCCGATGAGGAGGTTGGCGGGCAGGGGCTAAGGTTCAGCTTCGCCGCCGTGAACCACCTCAAGCTGCGCATCGACGAGCACAACGCCGCCTGGGGGGACTACTTTCGAGATTGCGGCGTGGAGCCCGTAGAGGTGTCCTACGAGGAGCTCGTGGCGGATTACGAGGCCACTGTGTCGTGGCTCCTCGAGGAGATAGGAATCTCCGTTCCAGAAGGCTTCGCGGTCGAGGCGCCCAGGATGCGGCGGCAGGCAGACGAGCTCTCCGAGGAGTGGGTACGTCTGTACAATGATGGCTCCCTGCTCAGGACCGCTCAGAAGGGATAAAGGTGCCCCAGCTTCCGAACATACTCTACATCCACTCCCACGACACGGGACGGTGGGTCAGGCCGTACGGCTACTCCGTCAGGACCCCGAACATCCAGCGTCTCGCAGAGGAGGGTGTGCTCTTCCGCAAGGCCTTCTGCGCGGCCCCGACGTGCTCGGGGAGCCGGGCGTGTCTGCTGACCGGCCAGTACGCCCACTCCAACGGCATGGTCGGCCTGGCCCACCGCGGTTTCTCGCTCAAAGACTACAGGCACCACATCGTTCACACCCTGCGCGAGCTCGGGTACTGGTCGGCCCTCATCGGCGAGCAGCACATCTCCAAGCAGCCCGATGTAATAGGGTACGACGAGGTGGTCAAGATCAGCACCAGCCACACCGATGACGTGGTGCCCGTCACCCTTGACCTGCTGGAGCGCGCGAGCGACAGGCCCTTCTTCCTTTCCGTGGGGTTCTTCGAGACCCACCGCGAATGGTTCCGTCCAAGCTCGCCGAAGAAAGCCAACTACGTTATGCCCCCCTCCAACCTGCCAGATGCACCCGAGACGCGCCTCGACATGGCCGCCTTCCAGGAGAGCGCCCGCTCGCTCGACAGGGGCGTGGGCGCCGTGCTCGACGCCCTCGACGCAGAGGGGCTCGCCGAGGACACGCTCGTGATCTGCACCACAGACCACGGCCTCGCCTTCCCTGGCGCCAAGGCCACCCTCTACGACAGGGGGCTCGGCGTCATGCTTATCCTGCGTGGCCCCGGCGGGTTCAGTGGGGGTAGGGCCAGCGACGCGCTCGTCTCCCACATCGACCTCTTCCCCACTATCTGCGACCTCACCGGCATAGACCCGCCTGAATGGTTGCAGGGCGAGTCGCTGCTCCCGCTCGCACGCGGCGAGGCTGAGGAGGTCAGGGACGCCATCTTCGCGGAGAAGACCTACCATGTGGCCTACGAGCCAGAGCGGTGCGTGCGCACCCACCGCTGGAAGTACATAAAGCGCTTCGGGGAGCGCACCAGGCCGGTTCTACCCAACACCGACGACGGGCCGAGCAAGGACCTGTTGCTCTCCCACGGCTGGGGAGAGCGCGAGATACCCAGGGAGCAACTCTACGACATCGTGCTCGACCCGAACGAGGCGGACAACCTGGCCGGGAGCCCTGCCCACGCGGACACTCTTGAGGAGCTGCGCGGACGGCTCGAAGCCTGGATGGTCGAGACCAAGGACCCGCTCCTCGACGGGGACGTGCCTGCACCCGAGGGGGCCGAGCTAAACGATCCAGACGGTCTCTCCCCCGCCGAACCCACCATCGTGGTATGAGCCGTGCCGCTAGCAGAGCGCGAAGGTATATGTAAACTACGTCCGCAAACATCGTAGGAACGTCGAAAGGAGAAAACATGAACGAAGAACGCGGTTTCACGTTGTGGTTCACCGGCCTCTCCGGGTCGGGCAAGACCACCATCTCCGAGATCGTCGAGCGCGAGCTCAGGAACAGGGAGCGGCCCGTGGAGGTGCTCGACGGGGACATCGTCAGGACCAACCTCTCCAAGGGCCTTAGCTTCTCCAGGGAAGACCGAAACATAAACGTCTTGAGGATAGGGTTCGTCGCCAACCTGCTCACGCGCAACGGGGTTGGGGTGGTCGTTAGCGCCATCTCGCCTTACAAGGAGGCGCGGGACCAGGTGCGGCGCAGGATCGTCGACTTCGTCGAGGTCTTCGTCGACGCCCCGCTCGAGGTCTGCGCCGACAGGGATGTGAAGGGCCTTTACAAGAAGGCTTTCGCGGGGGAGATCGAGCAGTTCACCGGTGTCTCCGACCCGTACGAGCCGCCCAACGCCCCTGACCTCGTGCTAAAGACCGACGAGGAGACGCCCGAGGAGAGCGCCCAGAAGGTGATAGAGAAGCTGGAGTTCTTCGGGTACCTCTGGCCCAGGGAGGCCCAGGAGAACACCGAATACAACTGGAGCTCGACCTGAAAAACTCTGGTCGGAACTTCGGCCTGTCGGCCCGCCGATGAACGGCGGGCGGATCGCCGGCAGGGTTGCCGTGGTGACGGGGGCGTCGAGCGGCATCGGCGCCGCCGTGGCACGGGCGCTCTGCGCCGAGGGCGCCCACGTCGCGCTCGCGGCCAGGCGTGAGGAAGTGCTGCTCGACGTTCAGGCCAGCCTCGGGGACGAAGCCGGCCAGGAGAGCATCGTCGTTCCAACCGACGTTACGGACCGCGGGCAGGTGCTCTCCCTGATAGAGCGCGCCGGGGAGCTCGGCCCCGTTGAGGTGCTCGTCAACTGCGCCGGCGTCATGTACTACACGCTGATGAAGAACGTCCACGAGGAAGAGTGGGAGCGGACCGTCGAGGTCAACTGCAAGGGCGCGCTCAACTGCGTGGGCGCCGTGTTGCCGGGGATGCTAGAGAGGGGTAGCGGGCACATCGTCACCATCTCCTCCGACGCCGGGCGCAAGGTCTTCCCCGGCCTCTCGGTCTACTCGGCGAGCAAGTTCTTCGTGGAGGCGCTCTCGCAGGGGCTGCGGCTCGAGACCGCGGGCACGGGGCTAAGGGTGACGACCGTTCAGCCCGGCAACGTGGCCACGGACCTGCACTCCATGAGCACCGACGAGGAGGCGATCCGGGAGTACGCTGGCGATTCGGGGGCGCGCATGCTAGACCCCGAGGACGTGGCCGCCTCGGTGGTGCACGCCCTCGTGCAGCCAGAGCACGTAGCCGTAAACGAGGTCCTCATCGAGCCCAGCGACGAGCCGGTCTAGGCATGTTTTGGTGCCGGAATAAGGCGGTACCATGATGGAGGGTGATTTGAGTATCTTTCCGACGCATATCCTACTGGCCACCGACGGATCCCCGCACGCAGATCTCGCCGCCGGGGTGGCTGTTGACCTCGCCAGGAGCACAGGCTCGCGGTTGCACGTCGTGGCGGTCGGGCGCACCTTTCCAGCCGCCGTCTACGACGAATACGCCGAGTCCCGGCGTGAGGATCTCAGGCGTGAGGCCCAGGAGATACTGGACGAGCAGGTCAGGAAGATAGAAGAGTCCGGGGGAGACGTCGCGATCGCCCACCTGAAGTTCGACGAGGCGAGGGACGAGGCCATAGTCCACCTCGCCGAAGACATCGGGGCCGGCATGATCGTGATCGGCAGCCGCGGCTTCGGGGGCATGAAGCGGGCCCTCATGGGCAACGTCGCCGACTCCGTGGTCCGCCACGCCCACTGCCCCGTCCTCGTGGTGCGCCCATCCGGTGGTTCCAGCAAGCCGTTTTAGAGCTGACCGCTTCCTTTTAGCTTTCAGCTATTAGCTTTCAGCGGTTAGCTTTCTTGCGGGGAGCTTGCGTCTTTCCGCCGGCATTTCCGGGAAGAGCTCGGCCAGGAAAAACGCGGAAAAGAGGGCTATCGGCTGACTGCTGAAAGCTGAAGGCTCTAATGTTCGGGAGGCGCCTCGAGCTGGTGTCGTCGGGTGAAGAAGGAGCGGTAGGAGAGCGTTCCGACCAGGATCGCGGCTATGGAGACGCTGCCCAACAGCATGTAGAGGACCACTATCTGGAGGCGCACCGCTTCGAGCGGGTCGGCCCCGGCGATGATCATGCCGACCATGGCCCCCGGCAGAAAGATTATTCCCGTGGTCTTCGTGGCGTCTATGAGGGGAATGAGGGCGCGTTGGAGGGCGGTCTTGAGGAGGGGAGAGACGGCCTGGCGGCTCGTGGCTCCCAGGGCCAGGGCGGCCTCGACCTTTAGCCTCTGCTCGGCCAGGTCGTCGCGGATGCGGGTCATGGTCAGGCTAGAGGCGTTCATGGAGTTTCCTATCACCATGCCGCCGAGCGGGATCAGGTACCGTGCCGTGGCCGGCACGATCCCGAGCGCGAGCAACAGCACCAGCGTGGCCGCGGCGGCCACCCCAACGGCGACGACGGCGATTGGGAAGGCGTTCGGCACGTCCCTTGCCCTTCTGGCCGAGGTCCAGGCGGCGAAGAGGACCATGCCGGCGAGGAGCATTACCACCACCCACAGGTTCTCGAGTCCGAAGACATAATCTATGACGTACCCTATCGCGGCGAGCTGAACGAAGGAGCGAACCACGGCTACCCCGATATCCTTCTCCAGGTCGAGCCTCTCGTACAGGCTCAGGGCTACCGCGATGGCCACGAGGCCCAGGGTCAGAAGCGCCGATCCCACCGTCTGCAACCCCACCATGCTAGAGCCTCCCCTCTATATACCGTCGTGCCCGCTCGCCGGCCCGGGAGAAGAAGTCTTCCCTCTCCCACTCCCCCATGGTCTTGCCCTCGGCCATCACGACCACCCGGTCAGCTACCCTTTCGACCTGGGAGAGGTCGTGGCTCACGAAGACCATGGTGAGCCCGAGCCTGGCGTTCAGATCCGTCACGAGCTCCTCTATCCTGCGCCGCGCACCCTCGTCCAGAGCACTCGTCGGCTCGTCGAGCAGGAGCGCCTCGGGCTCGAGGGCGAGCGCGCGGGCTATGGCCACGCGCTGCTGCTGCCCGACCGAGAGCGTCTGCGGATCTCGTTCCGCAAGCGAGGCGCTCAACCCCACCATCTCCAGCAACCGCCCAGGGTCGGCGTCCTTGCCCGCCAGGCGTGCCCCGTACAGGACCGCCTCCGCCACCGAGCCCCCGAAGAGGGCCGGAACCTGGAAAACCATCCCGACCCGCCGCCGCAACTCCAGCGGATCTAGCCTGCTCGTCGGCTCCCCGCCCATGTAGACCTCGCCGGAGGTAGGCTCGATGAGTCGGTTGATTGCGCGCAGCAGGGTGCTCTTACCCGCCCCCGAAGGACCAACGACCGCCGTAGTCTCCCCCTCGCGTACCAGGACGTCAACGTCCTTCAAGATCTCGGCTCCGTGAAGCTCGTACCCGAGCCCGCGAACCTCGATTCCAGTAGGGGCCAAGCTAGAGCGTCTCCCTCCACAGGTACGCGTACAGGCCATCGAAGATGATGTCTGTGTGGACCGAGAGGACGTTATCATCGGGAAGGGCAAGCTGCATGCCCCTGATCACGGCGTCCAGCCCGTCGGCCTCGGAGCGCCCGTACATGTCGTCCATCAGGTCGGCGTCGTGGACTATCTCGGAGATCTCGCGCAGCACGGTATCGTCAAGATCATACTCTTCGAGCATGGTCTCGAAGGAGCACGCATCGCCACGGTGGGAGAGCCTGGCCCCGGCCACGTCGAAGAGCTCGGCACCTTCGGGCGCCTCGGAGGCGTCAACAAAGAAGCTAAACTCGGCGTCGGGATCGATGCGGCGCCGGATCAGCCATATGCAGGCCGTCCGGTCCACGTGGCATCCTCGCCTGGTCGCCCAGAGCACTACCCTACATCCTCCCGCACGGGTCGGTTCTTCACGATGCTTCGTACCTCACGGATCGCCGCGTCGGCCACCTTCCGCAATGGCGACCTGAAGTAGTCGCGCCGGCGCTCGCTCCTGAAGTCTCGTTCGATCCTCGCGAGCTCACCGAGAAGAACCGTCCTGCCTGCCCCCATCGCGGCCTTCTGCCCGAGCCTGCCCGCCGAGTCGATGAGGTCTCTGTATGCCGCCTCGCGCAGGGCGCGGAATTCTTTCACGAGCGCCGCGTTTTCGGCGACGGTGTTTGGCAGGGCCTCCCAGAGCGTCGCCTCCCCACCCGCCTCCCGCACGCGGACCTGCAGCCACTCGAGTTGCTCGCGGGTAACGGCATCCTCAGGCAGCGCGGCGGCCCCGTCCTGCAGGTAGAGGGCTCCGAGAGCCTTCAGCTTGCGCCACACGGCGACCCTGTGCCGGGAAGGTTCGCGTGGCAGGTGGTAGATCAGGATGAGCCACCTGACCTTGCCACCTACAGAAGAGTCCATGCCATCCCCACTAGCGCGCCTGCGGGCACCATCAAGTATATGGGAACCCTGAACCGCTGCAGCACGACGAAGGAGACGGCCGCGACGACGAGGGCGAATACGTCGAGCCCCTGCAAGGACACGCCGTCGGGGAACAGAACCTGGGTGGCAAAGTACACGGCGAGGTTGGCGATCACACCGACCACGGCCGCCGTGACCCCCACGAGGATGGCCTTGAGCCTCGTGTCGTTGGCGAGTAGCTCTATGTAAGGTGCCAGGAAGAAGATGAACAGGAAGCAAGGCAGAAAGGTGACGTAGACGGTGACGAGGGCCCCGAGCGTCCCGTATAGCAGGGGCGCGTACGGCCCCGGATCGTTCCAGGCACCGATGAAGCCCACGTACTCGGTGACCATGATTAGCGGACCCGGCGTGGACTCGGCCAGCCCCAGCCCCTGCACCATCTGGTCGGCGGTGAGCCACCCGTAGTGGTTGACCGCCACATCGGCCACGTAGCTCAGTACCGCATAAGCCCCCCCGAAGGTCAGGAAGGCGGCTCCCGTGAAGAACAGCGCCTCCTTTACGAGCACGTCCTCTCCCCCACGCCACAGGTACAGAGCACCAAGTGGGAGCGCCCAGAGCACCACGAAGGTCCCAAGCAGCCTCACGTTACGCAGCATGGAAGGCATGCCATGCGAGCCGGTACGGTCTATGGCTGACTCCTCTTCTACCTCCTCCAGAGAGCCTTCTCCCCCTACCCCGAACGCGTCCGCGGCGAGGCTCGTGCGGCTCAGGAGCAGGCCAGCCACGGCCGCGACCAGGACGACCAGCGGGAAGGGCACGGAGAGGAAGTAGAGGGCGACAAATGCCAGGACCGCGAAGCCGACCAGCACCCTGTTGTTGATCGTGCGCTTGCCGATCCTCAAGACCGCCTCCACGACGATGGCTATCACCACCGGCTGGATGCCGTACAGCAAACCCGTGATCGCCGGCACGTCGGAGTGGGCCACGGCCAGGTAGGAGAGCAGCCACAGAACGAAGATGGAGGGGATGACGAAGAAGGAGCCGGCCACGACACCACCCAGCGTTCCGTGCAACCTCCACCCGATGTAGGTCGCGACCTGCTGCGCCTCCGGCCCTGGCAAGAGCATGCAGAAGTTGAGCGTCCTCAGGTACTGCTTCTCCGAGACCCAGCGCTTCTTCTCGACCAGCTCACGGTGCATGATGGCGATCTGCCCGGCGGGACCACCGAAGTTTATGAAGCCAAGCTTCACCCAGAACCAGAAAGCCTCCCAGAACCTGACCGATTTGGTCCCCACTCCTGCCACCTTCCCGTTCTTCAACTTATCTCTACTTTCTTAGTGAACAACAGGTGTAGAGTAACCATGGTTACATCGGAAGTCAAGGAGAGGAATCGGAGGTTTGTTCTAGAGTTTCTTGCCGTAGAGGCGTTCCGTATTAACCGTTTCGAAGCCGACGGACTGGTAGAGGTTTCTGGCTGCCTCGTTGTCGTGGAACGCGACGACGGAGGCGGTGTGGGCGCCGAGGTCTCTAAGCCTGCGCAGCCCCTCGTGCATGACGGATTTTCCGAGGCCCAGTCCCCTGTACGTTGCCCTCGTGCCGACGGGCTCGAAGAGGCCGGTGTGGCTCCCCGGGTCATACCAGCAGATGCAGTAGGAGCCGAACGAACCGTCGGGGGCCGCGGCGACGAGGTCGAGACGCCCGTTGTATAGCGGCGCGGCCCTCAGGCGCCGGTATGCCTCCAGTGTGACCCTCGAGGGGTGCCAGACCTCGCGATGAATCTCCACACGCGCTTCCCATTCCTCTTCCCCACCGACCTCACGCACGGTCCAGCCGTCCGGTAGGATGCTCCCGGGGATCGGGGCATGGAGGTCTCGTGACATCATCAGCGCGTGGTCGGGGTCCGGCTCGAAGCTGAGTTCGGCGAGGAGCGCGGCGAGGCGCGGTTCATCCTCGGTGACCCGCGTCCACAGTTCGTCCTCTTGCTGCTCGCCGTAAACGGCCCGGGTCTGACGAGCACCCCATTCGAGCATCTCCCTCTCCAGCGGGCCGGACCCACGCAGGCGGGGATGCACCTGCATCACCACCCCGTCAGGTTTCTCCAGCCAGGCAAAGCCAACGAGCTCGCCATCCTCTTCCCACAACCGGACCTCACAGCCGGCATCGAACACCGTGTTCTGGTACATCCCCCACACCGCATCACCGGGATGCCAGAGTGCCCCCGCCAGCCCGGCAGAAGTAGTCCGAGACAGAAATTCGATGATCGATCGAAGGTCTGCCTCCTCACCAAAAGGACGCGATTTCACAGTGGGCCCTGGTGCATATCAGGGTCGAGCCCCGTTCTCTTCCACGGTCCTTCTTCGACTACCCGTGGATTCCCGCTTTCGCGGGAATGACGAATGCGGGGAACCTGCCAAAGCCAAAGGTCCGAATGCACTTCAATGCCAGAGGTTTGCGGTGTGACCGACAAGCCTGCGAAGCAGGCGTGCCGAAAGTGGAGGTCCGAAGGACCGTAACGTGCTGACAAGCGACCGAAGGGCGCGTGCTAGTGGTGCACCCATGCTTCCGGATCGTCGGTCAGCTCCGTGATCGAGGGCGGAAGCTCCCCTTCCACGATATCGGCGAGGGTCACCGACTCGAGCACGGCCCTCAGGTTGGCGCGGACCGCGATCCAGACCTGTTGCAGGTTCTCGGCGGCGCCCGAGTACTCGACCACCTCGGGCCACTCGCCCCTCACGTTGGCCAGCGGCCCCTCCACGGCGCGGATGATGTCGGCCAGCGAGATCTCCTCCGCGGGAAGCGCGAGCCAGTAGCCGCCAGAGGCACCGCGCCTGGTGCGCACGAGGCCGGAGCGTTTCAGATCGTGAAGAATGTTCTCCATGAACTTCTTGGGGATGCCCTGGGTCTCGGAGATCCTGTCTCCCTTTATGGGGCCGGCCCCGTCGGTGGCGGCCAGCGCCAGCTCGGAGGCGGCCCTCAGCGCATAGTCGGTCTTGGCGGAAACCTGCAAGCTAGTTCACGCTCCCCACGAGACGACCTGCGCCCGCATCAACCCTCATCTTTTCTCTTCTGTCCTTCACGGTTCGGCACGTAGACAAACCAGTAAGACCCGATCAGTATCGCCAGAAAGAACACGAGCGCCCCGGCGAACTGCAGGTACTCCGTCGACATCGAACCTCCTAATCACGCAACCCTCAGACGTCTGACACCACAATTCTACGACAGTAGCGCCGGCTTCGCCGTGGGCTCCGTCACCGGCTCCGTCACCGGCTCCGTCGCGGGCCTCAGCAACGGGGCGATACGCCCTCGCGTACCAGGAACTCCTGCAGGGAGAGGCCGCTCTTCTGGAGACGTCCGGCATTCTCGACGCCTATGTAGCGGTAATGCCAGGGCTCGAATCTGTAGCCGGTCTCGTTCTTGCCGGGTGGGTAGGAGAGGACGAAGCCGTACGTGGGGGCGTGGTCCCGTAGCCACCACGCGGCTGAGGTGTGGCCGAAGATGGGCTGCACCTGGTAGGCCGCCACCCAGTTGGTGAAGTCCACGGCGGTGCCGAGCTGGTGCTGGCTGTGCCCCGGCGAGGCGCTCATCGTATCGGCCTCCGAACCGTAGATGCTCTTCAACCTCTCGTAGGTGTACCTCTGGTGCAGGTAGGATCTGAAGGCGGAGGCAACCACGAGCTCCTCACCGTCCGCGGTCGCGGCGGCGGTGAGGTCTTTCAGGTGTTCCGCCGCCTCGCGCCGGAGCATCAGGTTTCGGCCGCCCACCGTGGGAACGCCGGCGGCCTGCAGCGAGACGAGGTCGTTCGGGACGTAACCCTGGGGCAGCGCGTGCGGGCGGTCGACGAGAACCAGCCGATTGTCGCAGGTGTCCCCCTCCTGCGACGCGCCCTGCCGCGCATTCTCTAGCATCACGTGCCGCTGGGCCTCGTTCTTGCGGGCCCAGACGGGGACGGTCCCCGCCTCGTCTTCCGGGGGTTGGGGCGACCCTTCCGTGGAGAGCCGCACGGAGGATGCGAGGGTGAGCTCTTCAGGCCCCACGGGCGAGAGCCAGAAGGCGATGAGGCCGACAAGGATCAAAGCAACCGCGGCGAGCTTGAGGCGGTGCCGTCTCCAGTATTCGGCGAAGATGACCCTGGCAGCATGCTTACCTGGTCCCACGCCACGCAAGCTAACGTATCGTCGCGGTTCTGTCCAGGCCCAGGGAGTTCTCCCAGGGGTCCTCCACGCGGGTCGCCCTAGGGTTTGCCGGAGGCTTCCCCGGCGGGGCGCACCAGGTACTGTAGATAGCCTCGTGGGCTGCGCTCCGCCTCGGCGGCAAGCTGTCCGGCGCGCCACTCGGCCTGCTCCAGCGTCGGGTAGCTGGCGACCACCATCTTCCCGAAGAGCGTTACCGCAACGACCTCGAAATTCTGCCCCTCTGCGGAAGACGGCACTGTTACTCCTATCTTGACCCCCTTTCATTGTGCCTGCTAAGATCGCTCCCAACAATGCTTTCCGGGAGAGGGAGTACAGGCGCCGGGGGCGCGCCATGTGGCGCGCCCTGCACCCCACAGAAAGAGGAGAAGATATGCTAGAGGGACTTGCCCAGGATTTCCAACTCACCCTTCCCTACATCCTGCGGCGGGCGGAGCAGCTCTACGGGTACCGCGAGATAGTCACCCGCCGTCCCGACAAGTCTTTCCACCGCTACACCTACTCCGACTTCGTCTCCCGCTCCAAGAAGCTTGCCGTCGCCCTCGGCGAGCTCGGGTTGGAACCAGGCGACAGGGTGGGCACTCTTGGCTGGAACACCTACCAGCACCTGGAAGCGTACTTTGGCATCCCCTCCGCAGGCCTCGTGCTGCACACCCTGAATCCCCGCCTGCACGAGGACGACCTCGCCTACATAGCAGACCACGCGAACGACAAAGTCATGCTGGTCGACGAGAACCTCCTGCCCGTCTTCGAGAAGTTCAGGGGCAAGACGGAGATCGAACACGCCGTGTTGGTTACCGAGAACGGTGATGTGCCGGACGGCATGATCTCCTACGAGGACCTTCTCTC
>DASUPX010000384.1:0-7243 GCA_036280905.1 Rubrobacter sp.
CCGACGTCGACCTCGAAGCCGGCTTCCTGCCCGGCGAGGAGTTCGAGCACGCGCTCAGCCACCCCGAAAGCATCCTCGCCGGTCTGATCGACAAGGAGGACGCATACCTCGTCGTCGCCGAAGCGGGCGAAGATCGCATCCTTCGGGGAGGTCTCCTGTACCACCTGGGCGAGAGTGCGCAGCGACTTTCTAGCGCGTTTGACCCCGTCCGACGCCACGGTCTCGGTGAAAGCAGCGACGTCGAAGACGGCTACGGAGAACCGCTCGTGCTCGTCGATTGCCCGCGGTAGCAGCAGGCGGTTGAGCTGGTCCCTGTCGGGAAGCCCGGTCACGAGATCCGTAGCGGCAGCCTGCCCGAGGGCCTCCTCCATCTCCCGCTGCACGATGACATCGAAGGCCTCGAGGCCGGTCTCAGTGAGCCAGTCGGACGCCTGCATGAGTTTACCGAAGAACCCCGAAACCTCGGCGCCCTGCAGCTCCGAGAGCTCTACGCCCGACTCGACCGAGTCCCAGATGCACCGCCTGAGTACGGTGAAGTCCTCTATAACGCCCACGGCGTCCCGCCCCAGCTCGTGCTGGTAACCGGCGATTCTCTCTACGAGGGCGCGGGTCGTCCCGCCCCTGCTGTAGGTCGCGACGGTCTCGGGACTGCGCAGGAAGCCGACGAAGACCGATACCAGCTCCTCCGTGCCTGCCAACATCCGGCCGTTGGCCCCGTCATCGCCATCCCCACCCCTTCGCTCCTGCCAGCAAGCTACTATGCCGGCGACATCCTCGTCTATGCGGTCCGGGATTCGGGAGGTGCTATCCATCATCAGAGTATACCCCGCCAGCCCATCTCACCGGCGGGTGCGGGAGGGCGCACCCAGGATGCAACCATTTCTGGTCTGCGTACGTATGTATCAGTAAGGTGACAAACATGTACGAGAACCGGCGAAGAGGGAGGTCCCGAAACGTTTAGGGACTTAAACTTCGCGGTAAATCAATAGTAGTTTTCAAAACTGATTTCCGGTAGGATTGGCATTTAGCGAGGAGGGTATCTTGAAGGCTAATTTGGACAGGCAAAGGGACCCCAAGAAAATCGAACGGGAATCCGAGACCCCCGAGCTGCTTGCCAAGTATCTTGCCCACATCGGCCAGGGAAACCTCCTCACCCACAAGGAGGAGATCGACCTCTCTTTGAGGGCCAAGGCCGGGGATCTGCGGGCCAGGCAGAGGCTCATCGAGAAGAACCTGAGGCTCGTGGTCAGCGTGGCCAAGAAGTACCGCGGCTACGGTCTGCCGTTCGAGGACCTGATCCAGGAGGGCAACATCGGCCTGATGAAGGCCGTCGAAAAATTCGACCCCGACCGGGGATTCCGTTTCTCGACATACGCGACGTGGTGGATCCGTCAGGCAGTGCAGAGGGCGGTCGCCGACAAGGGCAGGACCATCAGGGTGCCCGTGCACATGACGGAGAAGATCCGCAAGGTAAGCAGGGCGATAAGCGAGCTGTCCCTGGAGATAGAGCGCGAACCTACAGAGGAAGAAGTCGCCAAGCGGCTCGACTGGGACCCCGACGAGGTGCGTCTCACCATGCGCGCTATGCCCGACGCGACGAGCCTGGATCAGCCGGTATCAAGCGAGGAGACCGCTTCCCAGCTCGGTGACTTCATCGAGGACGACAAGGTCTCCGACACACCTGACACCGTGATGCGGGAGATGGAGACGGAGCACCTGAAGGAAGCCATCGAACGGTTGCCAGAGAGGGCTCGCTACGTGCTCGTGAGGCGCTACGGTCTCGACGACCGCGAGCCGGCGACCCTCGCCGAGCTCGGTGACGAACTCGATATCTCGCGCGAGCGGGTCAGGCAGTTGCAGAGGGAGGCGGAGCGCATCCTCAAAGGCGGCGAGTACGGCCGCGTCCTGCGCGACGCGGTGGCATAGGACCATTCGGCCCCAGCGCCGCGATCTTCGAGGCGTTCGGGCTCGCTGATCTACGAGCGTCGGGCACTAAGCCCGGCGCTCTGGTGTTTCCACCCTGATAGTCTGTGAGGGCGTGAAGACCGACAGTCGGCCAATTCTGCTGCTCTCGACGGTGGCTTTCCTGTTTTGCTCGGTGTTGGCCGGTACCGGTCTGTTTCGCCCCCTGGACGAGGTGGTGCTCGCGTTAGCCCAGCGGGGTAACTCAGCGCTGGTGGACGGGATCGGGCTACTCGCCTCCTTGCTGGGGGGGGTGGAGTTCGTCGCGGTGGCCGCTCTCACCCTCGCCGCGGGCCTTGTCGTACGCGGACAGAGGCGTCTGGCGGCACGGCTTCTCGCGGCGTTCGTGATCACCGGCATCATCGAGCTCGTTTTCAAGATGGTGGTGCCCCAGGTACCCGTGCCGGACGAGGTGCTTCGGGGCCCCGACCCCTCCCTGTTCGATGTAAGCACGCCCTACCCCTATCCCAGCGGTCACATGCTCCGCGCCGTCCTACTCTTTGGCGCGGTCTACATCCTCTGGCCGAACGGCCTGCTCAGGCTGGCGATCGTGGTGTTCCTCGTGGTCTCGGCGGCGAGCAGGCTCTACCTGGGAACCCACTGGCCCTCCGACATGCTGGGCGGCGCACTTCTCGGAATAGCCGGACTGGCGTGGGCGTTTGGAAGCCATCAGCCATCAGCTATCAGCCGTCAGTAGGGGAATAAAGGGCGCCCGACCTGAGGAGACAACGATACGCAAACGCACACCGGACCACGAACCCTAAGGGTGCGAAACTCAGTTTGTCCCGCAAGCAAGGAGCTGAAAGCTGACGGCTGATAGCTGAAAGCTTCCGACGAAGGGAGGACCATGCGGATCACGGTCATAGGAACCGGCACGGTAGTCCCGAGCCTACAGCGGAGACAGAGCTGCGTCGTGGTACGTACAGGCGGCGAGACGCTTGTCTTTGATCTTGGCTCGGGGGCGGTACGCGGGATGCTCCGGGCCGGCCTGGACCCCTTCGCCGTGGATCGCATCTTCTTCACGCACTTTCATCCGGATCATACCGTCGACGCCGTCCCGCTCCTCTTCGCGATCAACTACGGCTCACAGGAGGACCGCACGAGACCGCTGCACGTGTCGGGTCCACAACCCTTTGCCGAATTCTGGGCATCCTTGATGAAGGTGTGGGGAAGGTGGATGACCGGTGACTACGCCACGCTGCTCTCCGAGCTTCCCCGCGAGTGCTCCTCCCCCATCGAGCTGGCCGGCTGCCGTCTCGCCTGGTCCCCGGCCGAACACCGCCACGAGAGCATTGCCTACAGGCTCGATACGGCGGGCGGCGGGTTTGTGTACACGGGTGATACCGAGTACAGCGAGTCGGTGGTCGAGTTAGCCCGGGGCGCGGACACGCTGCTGATCGAATGCGCCTTCCCTGACCACGCCCCCGTGCCCGGTCACCTTACGCCTTCGGGTGTGGCCAGCATGGCGAGCGAAGCGGGCGTCCGACGCGTCGTCCTCACCCATATCTTCCCGGCGACCGACCTGCTGGACCTCGTGGCGGAGGTCGGCAAAGGCTTCGACGGGGAGATAGTCGTTGCCGAAGACGGCCTCACATTGGAGGTTTGAGGCCTCGTTCCAAGCGCTTCCAGGAGGTACCTAGATCGTGCAACCACTCGTTCGGCCGTATGAGGAACAGGACACCGCAGCGCTTACCGAGCTCTCGCTCCGGGCCTGGGCACCAGTATTCGAATCCCTCGAACAGACGCTGGGACCGGCCATCTTCAGGCGCCAGCATCCAGACTGGAGGGAGGATCAGCGGCAGGCGGTGGAGAGATTGTGTGCCTCGGAGGAGACGCGGATCTGGGTCGCGGAGGTCGACGGGGAGATCGTGGGTTTCGTGGGCACCGGAGTCTTCGATCCCGAGCTCGCGATGGGCGAGATCTCTATTCTGGCCGTCGACCCTGACCACCAGGGATCAGGAATAGGAACGGCCCTGACGGAGTTTGCGCTGGACAGGCTCGCGGAGGCCGGGATGAGGGTAGCCATGGTCGAGACGGGCGGCGACCCTGGTCACGCCCCGGCGCGGCGCACCTACGAGGGAGCCGGCTTCACCCTGCTGCCGGTAGCCAGGTACTTCAAGAACCTCTAACTCTGCCGGCCACGCAGAAGCACTTCATCCCACCCCCAGCAGGTAGCATGAGCCGTCTTGGTGATCGTGCTGCCCCAACCCGCTTCCATCAACGGGCGCAATTCGCACAGCGTCCGTGCAGCGTGATCTCATGCCAGCTCGTGACGAAGCCGGTCTCCCGCTCGACCTGCAGGGCCAGATATTCCATCAGCTCCTCGTTGAATTCGATGACGGCGCCGCACTCGCCGCATCGGGCGTGATGGTGTACACGCTCGGTCGCGAGCTCGTAGCGGGCGTAGCCCTCA
The DNA here is from genome assembly GCA_036280905.1 of Rubrobacter sp. GTDB lineage: Bacteria > Actinomycetota > Rubrobacteria > Rubrobacterales > Rubrobacteraceae > Rubrobacter_D. The sequence goes on from DASUPX010000384.1 coordinate 4,376, forward strand.
CCGAAATCGTCCTTGCGCACGATGCCCAGCTCGGTGAGCAGGTCAAGCGTCCGGTACACGGTGGAAAGGCCAAGCTCCGGATGATCGCCTTTCACCCGGTCGTAGATCTCCTCGGCCGAAAGATGACGCTCCCCTTCCAGCTCGCGCACGATGATGCGACGCTGGTTGGTTAGCCTGTAACCCCTGTCCTTGAGTATCCGCTCGAATTCGACCATGCTGATAGTTTAGTCTTACCCTGCACCAGTATCAAGAATTGATCTTATGTAGCTGTCAGCCCTCCGCTTTCAGCTGCCGGTCGTCGTCTGGTAGGGAAGATTTCTTCGGATCGGCGCCGAAGGTGGTCTTACGGCCCCCTGGCCACCAGTTCCAGTCGCCCAGGATGCGCATGGTGGCGGGGACGAGGAGTATGCGGATGATGGTTGCGTCCACGAAGACGGCTACAGCCAGGCCGAGCCCGATAGCCTTGGTCAGGACTATACCTGTGAAGGCGAAGGCTCCCGTCACGACCATAATGATCGCGGCGGCCGACGTGATGATGCCGGCGGTGGCCACGAGGCCCTTGGAGACGCTCGCGGTGTTTGAGTCACCGTTCTCATAGGCCTCCCTTATTCGCGAGAGGAGGAATACCTCGTAGTCCATCGAGACCCCGAAGATGGTGCAGAACATCAGGATAGGGAGCGTCGCGTCCACGAAGCCAAGGGGTGTGAAGTTGAGGAGACCGGAGAAGTTACCATCCTGGAACACGAAGACCATGGCCCCGAAGCTCGCCGTAAGGCTCAGGATGTTCACGATCACGGCCTTCAGGGGGAGAATAACGGAGCGGAAGGTAATGAGAAGGACTATGTAGGTCACCCCGATCACGAAGGCCGCGGCGTAAGGAGCCTTGCCGTAGAGGCTCGAGATGAAGTCTTCCTGTCCCGCGGAGAGCCCACCCACCAGGAAGTTCGTGCCCGTCGGGGGATCAACGGCGCGAACGGCATCAACCGCGGCGTAGGCGTCTTGCGTATACGGGTTTGCCTGGGTAACACCCCGGAGCAGGGTTCGATCGTTCGCCACGTAGGAATCCAGGGCGTTCTGGAGCTCTGCCGAATCCCGGGCCGCCGGCAGCTTCAGGAAGTTCGCGACACCCTCGGGTGTAACCATGCCGTCCGATGAGATTCCCTCCGGCAGGTCAGGCACCTTCCGGTCCACCTCCGCGGCCACACGACGCTCTACCTCCTCCCTGATGCGTTCTTCTGAGGCACGCACCTCCTCCTCCACCCGTGGTTGGACTTCCGCCCTGACCTGGTCCTCCGCCCCTGGCGGGACCGTACCGTAGGTGGCCTCGAGCTCCGCCAATTGCCCTTCCACGGCTTCGTCCGTGTTCTTCTGGATGAGTTCTTCGATCTGAGCTTCCACGAGCCCGTCCACCTTGCCGGCGGCCTGCCTCTGCGCCTCAGCGCGGGCATCCTCGACGCGGACGGTGTAATCTCGGGCCGCGGCCTTCCCGATCGCGTATACGCTCTCGACGCGGGCGACGCCTTCTGAGCCCGACACCTTCTCGCCGAGCTCCTTCGTGTCCGCGAGACCCGCGGCGCTAAGCGGGTCTTCGTTCAGGGTGGCGACGATCTCCATCGGGTTCAGCTCCGCGTACTCGAAGTTCTCTTTCAGGATGTCGTCACCTGCGCGGGACTCGTACTTCTGGGGCAGGACGGTCGCCTCGGGAATTCCGACCTTCATGTGCCCTACGGGGTAGAGCAAGACGCCAAGGAGGAGGGCGGTCAACAGGATCACGGCGAACGGGCGGCGCATCACCACCTCCGCGCTGCGGCTCCAGAAGGCCGTGCCCATCCCGTTTCCGCGGCGCCGGATCGCCAGCCTGTTCACGTTCGGTCCGAGCACCGCAAGAAGGGCGGGCAAGAGCGTCAGGGCGGCAATAACCGAGACGAACACTACGATCACCCCGGCTACCCCGATAGAGCGCATGAACATGAAGGGGAAAAACAGCAGCCCGGAGAGACCGATCAGCACCGCCGTCCCCGAGAAGAAGATGGACCTCCCCGCCGTGGCCACCGTGCGCGGCACGGCCTCCGAAGTGGGGAAACTCTCCAGCTCTTCCCTGAAACGGCTCACGAAGAACAGCGCGTAGTCGATGCCAAGTCCGAGGCCAAGCATGGTAGAGAGCGTCAGGGTAAACACGGACATATCGTAGAAGCCGCTGATGAAGTAGATAATGGCGAGCGCCGTCAGCACGCTGGCGCCCCCGATCAGGACCGGCACCCCCGCGGCGACGAGCGTACCGAAGGCGACGATGAGTATGACCACGGCGAACGGGAAGGCGTACTTCTCGGCCTGCTTGACGTCCTCGTTGCTCGCGTCCTCCAGGTCCTGGTAGACCGCAGGCGCACCGGTTACGTAGGTATTCAGCTCGTCCGAGCGGACCTGCTTCCGCACCCCTTCGACCACGTTACGCGTCTCGTCGACGGAGACATTGGAGGTTACGATGGCGTAAGACTTCTTCCCGTCGTCGGAGATGAAACGCGGGTCTTTGGATCCCCCGTAGGAAGCAATCTGGTTCACGTCCTGCAGGCGGCCGACACGGTCGAGTGCGCGGTCCTCGGCATCCCTGAACGCCTCGCTGCGCGCCGGCATCCCATCGCCTGTAAACACTATCGTCAGGGCCGCCGGGGAGGCGCCGAACTCCTCGGTCATCAGGTTCTGCACCCGCTCGGCTTCGGAGTTCGCTCCCTCGAACCCGCCCCCCTTCAGGCGTCCCGAGAGATCCGGCGCGAAGAAGGCGGACGTGATGAGGAGCCCACCCCAGGCCAGCAGGATGGCCAACCGGTAACGGTAGGCGAAGACCCCGATGTTATGGAATATCCTCAATCG
>DASUPX010000385.1:0-6085 GCA_036280905.1 Rubrobacter sp.
TGGGCGAAGGACTAGGCGGGTGGGTTTCGAGGAGAGCGCCCTCGAGCGCCTGCGCCGCTACCGCGGCGAGGCCGACCGCTCTATCGGGGCCGTTCACGAGGCCGAGGCGGTGGCCCGCCGGTTCGCCGACCGTCTCTTCGCCGGGCTGGAGTACACGGCGGTGCTCGGCAGGCAGGCCGGGTTCGAGGTACAGACCACCTACGCCGGCGGCGCGCTCGACCTGCGGACCGTAGCGGGAGGGGGTGCAGAGGCCGGGGTCTCCTTCGGGGTCGTGCCCGGTGCCGCCGCCGAGACAGACGAGGACCTCATGCATGAGGAGTTTAGCCACTACAGCCTCGATCCGTCGGGCTATTCAGGACGCATCCTGGGCTGGTCCGAGGAGGCCCCCGACATCCCCTGCCAGACCTTCGCCGTCTACAGGGACGGCGTATGGAAGACCACCGGCCTCTTCGTGGCCCGTGCTCGCGGCAACGTAGAAGACCCCGACGACGTCGTAAACGGATTCTGCCTCAGGATCCTGGGGCGCCTCATCGACGTCGCCGCCCTTACCGGCGGCGCGGGCAGACGCTGGACAGAAGAACCATACTCGCTGCAGGAGCTTCTGGAGGCCCGGCGGCCCCCCACGGCCCTACGTTGGCCGAAGTGAGCCGTAGGCTATCAGCAAGAGCCCCGGGGTGCGGGGAAAAGGATGACCCTGGTCTCTGGGGATGGCATCATGCCCCGGACGCAGGTCGGTTCGACCCTCTTGCAATCAGCATGGTTGACAGGAAACTTTCGGCCCTCGTATCCGCTGGCCGGGAGCTGAAGGCTGACTGCTGATAGCTGATAGCTAACCAGGAGGCGGTCTGAAAGCGCGGGTCCGTACATCGGTGGTGTGGTGGCAGTCGCTCGCGATCCTGGCGCGCCATCCCGTTGCGACGGTCGCGCCGGCTTTGATCCTGGGACCGCTCTCCGAGGCGCCACACCTGCTATCCAGCGACCGGTCTTATTTCGAGGAGGTCGTGGTGTTCACTGTGGAGTCGCTCGTTTTCTACCTCTACGTGGCGTACGCGGAGCGGCTGACCTCGGAGGCGCGAAGCAACTCCAGGCCCATCCCGGCGCTCAGGGTGCTCAGGAACCTCGCCCTTGCTGCCCCCGTGGTACCGATAGTCGCCTTCTCCTCCCTGGCGGCGATAGCCCTTCCGACCGCGGCGGCGAGCTTGCTTGTGATACCTGGCATCTGGTTGATGACCCGCTGGTCGTTGTTCGCCCCGGCGATAGTCAGCGAGCACCTCGGGCCTGTGGCGTCCCTGAAGCGCAGCAACGAGCTGGTAAAGGGCAACTTCGAGCTGGTCTTCCTTACCGCCGCCCTTGCCGTGGTGCTCGAGGAGGCCTTCGAGTCCGCGGGAACGCTGACCGGCCTGGTGCTGACCGGCTCGGAGACGTGGGGACCATGGCTGGGTGGCTCGGTCGGCACCATCATAATATTGCCGGCGGCGTCCTTCGCGACCGCGCTCGTGTACGGTTACCTGCGGCGCGCGGAAGACCGCGCCCGCTAGTGAGCCCGAGTAGACCGTGTCCCCGTCGGGCGGTTCGCGAACCGCCCAACCACGTACCGCCGCGCCCTACAATTTCCGCAGGCGCACCCCTAGGACCTGGTGGTCTTCGCCCTTCTGTAGGATGAGGTGCGCGCGTTCCCTGGTGGGGGCGATGTTCTCCCTCAGGTTCACCCCGTTGATCTCGGCCCAGATCCCGGCGGCCACCTCTTTGGCTTCTTCCGTGCTGAGGTGGGCGTAGCGGTGGAAGTATGAGGACTCGTCCTTGAACACCGTGTCCCTGAGCGTCAGGAACCGCTCCGAGAACCATTTCTCGGTCTGCGCCTCGTCGGCGTCGACGTAGATGGAGAAGTCGAAGAAGTCGGAGACGAAGAGGGGGGGCGCGTTTCTGGGGTGGCCGTTGCCGGCTTGAAGCACGTTGAGGCCCTCCACGATCAGCACCTCAGGCTGCCTGACGTACTCCTTCTCCTCGGGGAGAATGTCGTAGGTGAGGTGGGAGTAGACGGGGGCAGAAACCTCCGGGTAGCCCGCCTTGACGTCGGCCATAAAGCGCATCAGGCGTTTGAGGTCGTAGCTCTCGGGGAAGCCCTTCCGCTTCATCAGGCCACGCTCTTCGAGGATGCGGTTCGGGTACAGAAAGCCGTCGGTGGTGATGAGGGACACCCCCGGGCGTTTCGGGCCCCGGGAGAGCAGGCTCTGCAGAATCCGCGCCGTGGTGCTCTTGCCGACGGCGACGCTACCCGCGATGCCGATCACGTAGGGAACCTTCGCCGCCGGGTTTCCGAGAAAGGAGTCCGTAACGTTGTAGAGGGCCCGCGAGGCGCCGAGGTGGAGGTTCAACAGCCGTGCGAGGGGAAGGTAGATCTCGACCACCTCTTCCATCGAAACGCTCTCGTTCAGGCCCTGCAGGGCCACGAGGTCCTCTTCGCTCAGCGTTAGCGGTGCGGTGGCCCTCAGCCTGCTCCACTCCTCGCGCGAGAACCGGAGGAACGGCGAGAGGTCCATGACGTTACCTTCGTTCGTCACGCCACTACCCGAACTCTCCCACAGAACGAACCTCGTATCCCCGGGAAGCATCGGGGACGATCAGGTCGTGGTGGATCAGCTCCTCGAGGGCATGGGCTATCTCGTCGTCGGGGCGCCCTTTCAGCGTGTTGCGGAGGTCGTGGCGGTTGATCTCCCTGTGCCCCAGAAACGAACAGAGGCCGGCATAGAGCACGCGGGCGTCGGGGGAGAGGGGGAGCGTCCAGACCTCGGGCTCGTACCAGAACTCCCCGATCCCGGCCGCGTTATCCGGCCGACCGCCGCGCGCGTCTCGCAGCAGGATCACCTCGGGCAATATAGAGGTGGGTTTCAGCTCAGCCCCTACAGGACCGTGCGCACCGTCTCGCCGACGGCGGGGGTGTGAATCTTGTGGTCGGGGGCCAGCCTGAAGGCGAGGTCGCTAATACGGCGCCTGGAGCCGTGTATGAGGATGATCTGGCGCGGGCTCAGCTTCTCGGTGATGCCGAGGAGCTCGTCCTGCGTGCAGTGCGCGGCGAAGCTTACGTGCTCGACCCGCCACTGCTCCTCCTCACCCTCTGCGCGGTGCGTCCCGTAGGAGGCGGCGGCGTTGGAGGGCAGGATAACGGCGTTCTGGGCGTGCTTCTCCAGGCGCTTGCGGTAGAAGGCGCTCGCCCCACCCTGCATGGTTACCGGCGAGGCGATGATGGCGCAGGGATTGGAGAGGATGCGCTCTCGCGCCTTGTCGTCGTTTGCCACCGCCCTGATGTTGTCGGAGAAGAAGATCTCCCGCGGGTCGCTGTGCTGCAGGTAGGGCTTCATGTACCCGAGCTGCTCCGCGTAGAGCCTCTCCGAGGTGGTAACCACGGAGCCGTCCACGTAGATGAAGACCTCTTTGTCCAGGCCGTACTCTTTGGCGTAGTGTTTTATACCTAGGATGATCTCCTGCGCCTGCCCAAGGGCGTAGGTGGGGATCAGAACCGTCCCGCCCCGCTCCAGCGTGGTGTCGTTTATTACCTCGACCATGGTCCTTATGGACTCGGCGAAGGGCTGGGGCTTCTGGTCGGCCAGGGTGGCCTCCATGATGAGCAGGTCTATGTCCCTCACGTCGGGCAGCCGTGCGGAGGGGATGGAGAAGTGGTCCTCCATGCAGATGTCCCCGGTGTGGAACACGGTGGAAGGCCCAGAGTTGAAAAGCACGCTCGCCGCCCCCAGGATGTGCCCGCTCTCCGTGAGCGTAACCTTCGTGCCCCCGATGTCGAGCGGCTTTCCGAAGGGCACGGGTACGAGCCGCTTTCTAACCTCGTGGATCGGCGCCCCACCCGGCAGGCCGCCGCCCATGGCGGCGTGGTCGTTCAGCGCGCTGACTATCAGCTTGGCCGACGGCGGCGTACAGTAGATCGGCACGTTCGGCCTGTCCCTGACGAGCAACGGCAGCGCCCCGCAGTGGTCCAGATGCGCGTGCGTCACCACGGCCGCGTCTACCCCGTTGAGCTTGCTGAAGTCGGGCGTAGCCGGCCCGCGGCCGTCCGGTTTGATCCCCGCGTCAACCAGTATCTTGGACTTGCCGAAGTCGAGGAGGTGGCTGCTGCCGCCGACCTCGCCGGCCCCCCCGAGCGCCTGGAAAGACAGCGTCGGACGGGGCCTTGCGTACCCTCCTACCGCGACGCTACGACCCGTCTCCTTCGTTGGGCCGGCTGGAGAAGGCTCCATGTCGTCGGGGTCCTCTTCCCTGGACTTGCCGGGGCCGCCCAGTTCGGTGTGTGCCTGGAGCACCTTGCCCATGAACTCCATGAGGCGGGCGGCCTGGGCGGTACTCTCCACCGAGGTGGGCAGGGCCGCAACCTCGTTCTTGATGGCCCGTATGAGGAGCTCACCAAAGCCCCTGTCGGTGAAGCGGGCGTTCTGCAGGGCGTTCTTGATCCTATCCCGCTCCTCGACCACGCCACCGAGCTCCTCGTGCAGCTCGTCGACGCGCTCGGCCGCCCTCGAGTAGGCCCGGCGCTCGCCTTCGAGCGCCCGCTCTACCTGGAACCCTCGTTTTTCGAGGGTCTCGATGCGCTCTTCGAGCTGGCCCTGCACTTCGAGTGCCGCGGCGGCCTTCTCCTCGGCCTTCTTGACGAGCTCCGAGGTGTCGGTGCGTTCGCCGGTCAGGACGTCGACCTCTTCGGCGAGCGCCGCAGCCCTCTCCTTGGCCGCCCTCGAGGCGAAAGAGAGCCGTTCGTTCTCGCCCTTCAAACGCTCCAGCTCAGCCTCCAGGTCCCTGACGTGCGCGTCTTTGGAGGCCTTCTTCTCGGCCTCACCCTTCTCCTCCCGCCAGGCATCCACAAGCGCACCCACAACGCCATCCTTCTGTTCCTCTTCGGAGGCCAGGGCGGCCAGCAGCAGGCCCTCTGTGGTGTGGGCGTCCCTCGCCTCCTCCAGGTTCTCGAGCGTGAGGTCCTCCAGCGCCGCCGAGGTCTCAGGTGGGATCTGCTCCTGTATGGCCGTGCGGAAGGCGCCCCAGGCGGCGGCGTCGTGGGAGATTCTGCGCGCCAGCCCCTTGAGCAGGGGAGCGCCGCCTGATTTGCGGGTCAGGGCGTCGGCCTGTATGCCCCTCGGTAGGAGTACCTCCTCGAGGCCGGGAACGTTCCTACAGAGCTCGGCCAGGACGCGCCTGGTATCGAGCCTCCCCAGACGCCGAACGAGCAATTCCTCGGGCAGATCCTCCGGCGGGAGCCTGTCGAGCAGGGGTTCGTCGGCGAGCTCCTCGGGGGTTCCAGCCTCAGTTCCTGCGTCTTTGGGTATGGGATCTGACACGGCGGCTCCCTCCACGAATATGAATGTCATAGAGTGTCTTCATTCAGAGCCGATTTTATCACGGCACTTTGACGCCCCGACCAGCCTCCCCCGCACGCCCGGCTAGCTCCAGGGCGGGCCGCAGGGCGGGTGCCAGGACGACCTCGAAGCACCAGGCTCGTGGTGCCTCCTAGGCGTGGTCGTTATCCGAATCGGCGGTAAACTGTGCGGATGGAAGGGACTCCAGCGCAAGACAACGTCAGGATCCTGGCCCATTCTCCGGGTAGGTACCCCATCCTAGTGATCGAGCTACCTTCTGGCGAACTGCGTACGGCCTACCTCGAGACCGGCTACGACCTCAGGCATACCAAGCCCGTGGATAGAGGCTGGCTCCAGGACAACGCCATCGGCCGCCACAGCTTCGTCGCGCTAGACCCCCCTGTAGAGTGGCCAGTAGACTCCCTCGCGGACTACACGAGGAACGAGCTCCTCCAGAAACCCTGATACCGGCCTCGCGAAGACGAATGCAAGGAGGGCGCCGGTAGAGACCGCGGCCGGGCTCAACCAGAGGGGCGCAAACGCGCTAGCGCCGGCCCCCGCCCGTTCCATCGCCCCTCGAATCCTGCGTCCGCGAGCCACCACCGGAGCCACCGCCGCCTGACCCGTCACCGCCGGCCCCACCGCCGCCTGATCCACCGCCACCAGACCCGCCACCAGACCCGCCACCAGACCCGCCACCACCGGAGCCACCGCCACTGGAGCCACCGCCA
>DASUPX010000386.1:0-3565 GCA_036280905.1 Rubrobacter sp.
ACCGGCGAGTACCCCGGCTGGCCAGCCCCTGCCCCCGAGACCGCCGTCTACCTGCACGAGCGGGGCATCAAGACCATCGGTATCGACGCCCCGAGCATCGGCAGCGCCCACGACGGCGTCCCCGTCCACCAGGAAGGCCTCTGCCGCGGGATGCGCTACGTGGAGATCCTGACCAACCTCGGCGAGCTGCCGGTGCGCGGCGCGTTTTTCATCTTCATGCCGCTCAAGATTGCCGATTCCTCCGGTGGACCGGGCCGGGCTATGGCGCTGGTGGGAGGGGCCTGAGTGCCCGAACACCTCAACGCGCCGGGACTGAGCGATCCCCCGGGCTACTCGCATGCGGTGGTCGCCTCGGGAGGACGACTCGTCACGACGGCCGGGGCCGTCCCCCTCGACGCCGGCGGCAACCTCGTGGGCCGTGGAGACTACGCCGCGCAGACGCTGCAGGTCCTCGATAACCTCGGGCTGGCCCTCGCGGCGGCAGGCGCCGACGGCCGGGACGTGCTCAAGACCACCGTTTACGTGGTCACAGAGGACAGATCCGACCTCTCGGACGTCTGGCGCGTCATCCAGGGGTCGAAGGTGGCGCAGGCCGCTAGCACGCTCCTCGGCGTCTCGTTGCTGGGATACGAGGGGCAGCTCGTGGAGGTCGAGGCCATAGCAGTAACCGGGTAGCGCTAATGCAGGACCGTCATCGCCGTGGACCAGAAAACCGGAGTCGAAAGCCGATAGCTGACGGCTGACAGCTCCAGAAATGTGGTAGCGTCTCTGCAGCAACGAGATACCCAAACAGAGGTGCCAGAGTGCAACTTTTCGAGGAGCTGATCGAGTACCCCGAGGCTGAGCGGCTGGTGCTGCAGAGCACGCCGCGGTTGCCCGTTGAGGAGGTTCCCCTGGAGGAGGCTCTTGGCCTCGCGCTCGCGCGGGACCTCGCGGCAACGACCGACTCGCCGCCGTTCGACAACTCGGCCGTGGACGGCTTCGCGATCCGCAGCGGGGACGCGGAGGTCGGTCGTGTTTTCCGTGTGGTGGACGAGGCGCCGGCGGGACGTCCGGCACTCGGGAGCGTCGGTGAAGGTGAGGCGATCAAGATCTTCACCGGGGGTGTGATCCCCGAGGGCGCCGACTGCGTGGTGATGGTCGAGAACACGTCGGGCTGGGGCGAGACGTTCGAGCTCAAGAAGGTACCGGCCCCCGGCAACAACCTCCGCGCCGCTGGCGAAGATACCCTTCGGGGAGACATCATCCTGGCCGGGGGGACCGAGATCGGCTCTCCCGAAGTGGCGCTCGCGGCGACGCAGGGTTACGGGGCCCTCCCTGTCTACCGCAGGCCGAAGGTAGTCGTCCTCTCGACGGGGACCGAGCTCGTCGAGCCCGGTACGCGCGGGCTGGAACCGGGTGAGATCTTCGACTCCAACTCCTATGCGCTCGTCACGGCGGCCCGCGAGGCTGGTGCCGAGGCCCGCCGCCTCTACGCGGCCTCCGACGACGTGGATACCCTGCGTTCCGCCATAGGGGAGGCCCTGCAGACGGCCGACGTGGTCGTGACGAGCGGCGGGGTGTCGGTTGGGGAGAAGGACCTCGTCAAGAGCACGATGCTCGATCTTGGCGTGGAGCAGGTCTTCTGGGGCGTCAAGTTCAAACCGGGCAAGCCCCTCTTCTACGGCACGCGTGGCGAGACCCGCCTCTTCGGCCTCCCCGGCAACCCCGTCTCCGCGATGGTCTGCTTCGACCTCTTCGTCCGTCCAGCCCTTATGCGCATGACGGGCCGCACGGACAGGAACAGACCCCGTGTCGAGGTCTACTTCGAGCGTGCGATCGTCAACAAGTTCGGCAGGCTGCACGCCATGAGGGTAAGCCTCGAACGCACGGAGAAAGGTTGGCTCGCCACGTCCGTTGGCGGCCAGGGCTCCGGCCTCGTCAGCTCGCTAACCAGGGCCGACGCCCTCGCCCTTATCGGACCCGCCTCCGACGGCATCCCCCCGGGAGAGCCCATAGAAGCCATCGTGCTGCGGCAGGACAAGCTGCTGTAAGGCGACAGTTTCAGGGTTTTTTCCGATGCCTGATGCCTGTAACCTGAAACCTCATCTCCACGAGTCGAGGAGCTTCTAGTGTTAGAATCCAGGTGCGATGTTCGAGTCCAATTTCGAAGATAACGTCTTTCGCAGGCGGCTGATGAAAGAGGTTGCGCCGGGGGTTCCGGTCCACCTCTCGTTCTACTCGCCCTCGGTCAAGGTACAGGTGATGGCCCCTGCGGAGAACCTGCCCGGTGCCAACGGGCGCTACATCGGGGATGCGGTCACCATCGAGTTCGTCCCCGACGATACGGCGGCTGTCGAGCGGGTCCGCGAGCTCGTGTGGCGCTGGGAGGATCACAACGCCTTCACGGCGGTACGCAAGGTCAACCACCTCAGGCGCAGCGTCTGCCCGGAGAGCGTGCAGGGCACGCTCGAACGGGTCCGTGGCGTGGACAAGCGGGCAGCGGCCAAGACGGCCGAAGTGCTGGAGTACGAGGAGTTGCGCGAGATCCTCGGCCGGGGAGACTTCAAGACCCTGGCACGGCTGCCTGGCATGGGGGAGAAGCGTGCCAGGGCAGTCGTGGAATTCTACGAGAACGAGCTGGGCGAGAGGCGCTTTCTGTACGCTGCAAACCGCAACGACCGGTTCAGGGGCAAGCCGGTAATCACGGAGCTGGACCTCGCGGGAGACCTGAAAGAGCAGGCTTGGGAGCACGCTATCAGGGCGCGCAGGCTCGGCGACCCGGACCCGCTCGGCCCGGAAGAGCCCCCGGGACACACGACCGTCCGCAACGCGAACCTCATGCACCCGCTCCCGATGACGCCCTCGCTCATGGGCCGGGGCGTGTACTACCCGGAGCAGATAGAGCTTTTCGCCGATGCCTTGAAGCGGGTTGTCGATGGGGAGAAGCTCGCCGGCGTCGAGGCGCTGCGCATCCAGCGCGGCAAGCTCTTCCACACCACCAAGATGGCCGGCGTTGGGATGAAGACGCGGGCGAGGGTGATGGCAAGCGGGCTGCTCGACGACGAGTACACCTACGAGAGCCTCATCGCCATCCCTGGCCTCACGCAGACGCAGGCTAGGACCATCGCAGACGCCGCGAAGAAGAGGCTGGCCGCGCTCGGGCCGGCGCGGACGGAGGTCCGTGTCTCCTAGCCTCTATGGGTTCGTCCGAGAGCACGAGCCCGTTAGCCCGGAGGTCGTCTCCACACAATTTCTCTCTCTCGCGAACCCCAACGGCGACGCCCGCGCCCTCGTGGAGGGCCTGATCGGGGACGACCCCAGGTTCTTTTGGGAGGACGGTAGCCTGAAGATCGCCCACGCCGGCTCGCTCCCGCTGGACGAGGCCCCTTACGTCGTCTTCGACGTGGAGACCACCGGTTCCGCTGCCGGGAAGGGTGGCGCCATAACCGAGTTCGGGGCCATGAAGCTCGTGCGTGGGGAGGTGGTGGACCAGTTCTCCACGCTCGTGAACCCGGAGAGGCCCATAGACCCCTTCGTGGTGCGCCTGACCGGCATAACGGACCGGATGGTCGCTGATGCTCCC
>DASUPX010000387.1:0-3540 GCA_036280905.1 Rubrobacter sp.
AACCGGATGCTCGGCATGTTCGGCCCCCCCAAGAAACGGGTCAAGAAGAGGGGAGAATAGCCCTTGCAGGTCGCAACGTTCGTCGCCTATCTCGCGGCGGCCGCGCTGTTCATCTACGGCATCAGGCGCCTTAGAACGCCGGAGACGGCGCGTTCGGGCAACACGCTCGCCGCGGCCGGTATGGTCGTGGCGCTCATCGCCACCGTCTTCGTCGCCGACATAGACGATGTGCTTAGCGTAGGTCAGATAAGCATCGGGGTTCTGGCCGGGGGAGTGGTAGGGGCCGTCGCGGCCCAGCGGGTGCAGATGACCGCGATGCCCCAGATGGTGGCTGCGTTCAACGGCGTCGGGGGCGGCGCGGCGGCGCTCATCGCCGTCTCGGAGTTCTACCGGGTCGAGGCGCTGGGACAGGGCGAGGAGACCATAGTCGCCGCCATCGCCGTGCTCCTGAGCGTCGTGATCGGGACGGTGAGCTTCGCGGGAAGCATCATCGCGTTTACCAAACTTCAGGAGCTGGCCCTGACCGGCTCCGTGACGTTCCCGCTCCAACAGGTCGTCAACGCCGCGATATTCCTGGTGATCGTGCTCCTCTCGGTGAACATCGTCGCGGGCGGCCCCGTTCTCTCGCCGCTCGTCTCGCTGTACCTGATCCTCGCTGCCTCGTTGCTGCTCGGCGTGCTGTTCGTGATCCCCATCGGCGGGGCGGACATGCCAATCGTGATCTCGCTTCTCAACGCATTTACCGGGCTGGCCGCGGCGGCCTCGGGCTTCGTGCTCTCCAACTACGCCCTGATCATCAGCGGCACGCTGGTTGGTGCCTCTGGCACCATCCTGACCCGGCTCATGTCGGGTGCCCTGGGGCGTCCCCTCGGCAAGATCATCTTCGCCGGCATCGCCGCCTCGGGAACGAGATCGGGCGGCCAGCAGGAAGATCGGGAGGTGAACGACGCGAGTGCCTCGGAGGTCGGCGAGTACCTGGCGGACGAGGCGGAGAAGGTCATCATAGTGCCGGGCTACGGTCTCGCCGTGGCCCAGGCCCAGCAAGCGATGCGCGACCTCGTACAGACGCTGGAATCCGAGGGCAAGGAGGTCCTTTTCGGCATTCACCCGGTGGCGGGGCGCATGCCGGGCCACATGAACGTGCTCCTGACCGAGGTCGGCATCCCCTACGACAAGCTCTACGACATCGAGGACATCAACCCCGAGTTCGACGACGCGGACGCGGCGATCATCGTCGGTGCCAACGACGTGGTCAACCCGTCGGCCAACGACCCCGAGGTAGAGAGTCCCATTAGCGGGATGCCCGTCCTGACCGTCGAAAACGCTGAGCACGTGATCTTTATCAAGCGCTCCCTGAGCCCCGGCTTCGCCGGCGTGGACAACCCGCTCTTCTACGACACCGAGAAGACCATGATGCTCTTCTCCGACGCCAAACAGGGCTTGCAGGATCTGAACGAGGCCGTCAAGAACAGCTGAAGAAGGCATCAGGCTACAGGTTTCAGGCTTCAGCAATCAGGCCCGATGCTTCTCTCTTTCGCGGGTTTACTCTATTCGACTATGGGCTGTGCGAGTATCCAGAGGCTCGTTATGGTGTAGAGGACCATCAGTACTAGCATCGGGAGCTGACTCCTGAGGGCGCGTCCGGGGTCGCTAAGGAGGCGCAGCGAGATGGAGTGAGCCAGGTAGACGGCGATGACGTGTCCGACCACGATCAGGGCGACCTGCGAGTACCAGACGAAGCTCGCCCCGATTATGCCGTAGCGGGGGTCGAAGCCCGCGGTGCCGAAGAGGTTCCATCCCCGCCCGAGCGGGTCGGAGACGAGGGAGAAGATTATCTGCCCCTGGATGAGCAGGTACGTGTAGTAGTGGGCCATCTGGTAGGCGATGGCGATGGGCACGAGGGAGAACGCGTAGGCGGCCGCGAACCACCCGAAGCTCGCTCCCTCTCCCCCACCGAAGGCCAGGCTGAGCCTCACGAAGCCGAGGTAGATGACGAAAAACATCATGGGCAACAGCATCACGCCCAGCGTCTGGTCGACGGGGGTGACACGGACTACCTCCAGCCAGAGCGGGGTGTCGAGGAGGCCGTCGAACGTTACACCAGCAAGGACCAGAATCACGAACGCGGCAACCCCGGGCAAGGCTTTCTCCGGAAGCCGGAGGCCGACGGCGAAGGGGCGAATATTCAGCTCGCGCTCTTGAGGGTCGGCGTGCCGGAAGCACGCGTAGCAGTTCACGCACCCTCCCGGATCGCACGAGTCGCAATCGAGGCATACGGTTGGCGTCTTCACCCTTACTTCCGTGGGCGCGAACTTGCCTAGCAGGTCGAAGAACACGGAGAACGCCTCACCGTGACGAAACCACGTCTCCTTGCCGAAGTAGGACATGGCGTAGAGCGTGATCAGGGAGTACCCTAGCGCGAAGAAGGCGATGTTGCGCGGCATGTAGGACCCCGAGAAGACGTTCTCGAACCACACGAACACGAGGTAGAGTCCCGTGGCGGGCCAGATGCCGAGCGCTGTTGGGTGGGCCTCCCCCGGCCCGTCCCGGCAACCCAGCCTGCGGGCGAGGCACTCGGCCCAATCGAACAAAACGCCCCAGGGGTTCACGAGCGGCCACAGGTTTCCGACGAGCGCGGTAAAGTAGCCGAAGCCCACCCACCAGGTGATCCACACGAAGGTCGGGGCCATGTTGAAGCCGCTCTGCACACCTGCCAGCCCGGAGACCACCACGACGAGAAATATGAACACGGAGAGCGCGCGCAATGATCCCAGGAGGAGGCGCGAGCCCAACACGTTCCCGAGCCACTGGATGCCTAACAGGTCGAAGCGGGGATACTCGTAGACGTCGTCGGCGACCGGAATCTTTCGGGTGGAGAGGGCCAGCGGGACGAAGGCAAGCACGACGGCCGCCGCCGCGCCGAAAAGGTAGAGCCAGAGGGGGATCGGGATGTCGTAGGTCGGCCCGAAGCCGTGGGCCATCGCTGGACTCGCGCATACCAGCAGCGGCGAGAGCGCCACCGCTGTGGTTGCCAGACGGCGCATCGTGCTCCCCTTACCGAGGCCGCACCTGGAGCACGCCGAGCTCCTTCTCGGTCTCGTGGTCTTCTATCTCGAAGCGCCCGGTGAGGTCAGCCTCGAAACCGATCTCGGCCATCTTTCCCGGCCTAACCTGCTGCTCCACGTGGTAGCCGTGCACGTGAAGCTCCGCTGGCTCGTCGGCGACGACGCGGAGCGTAACGGTGTCGCCCCGATCGACGGAGATCTCCCCCGGGCTCATCTCGCCATCCTCGATAGAGACGTCGAAACGTCGGTCCTTCGGCCCACCATCAGGGGTGTCGGGGCGCAGCAAGAAGAATAGCCCGCCCAGGACGGGCACCAAGACCAGAACCACGATTGACGCTCTTGTCACCTCCGTCCGCCTCCGTATCGCCGGGTCTCCGTATTCGGTACGGGTACGGCGTGGCTTTAGCGGAGGCGCGCTACGTCAGCGTCCCTCGCGCCTTCGGGTCACGTATCTCATGAGGCCATCGGTAAGCAT
>DASUPX010000388.1:0-11303 GCA_036280905.1 Rubrobacter sp.
CTTGGAGAGGACTACCCCGATGTCCTCCAGAACGTGCAACCCGTAGGTACCCTGGTAGAGGCTGACCACCCTCCGCCTCTCCGAGACGGCTATGACCAGGCTCCCGGTCTGCTGCGCCGTCCGGTCGGCCGCGAGGTGGCGCGTCCCGGTCTCTTTCGAATGGTAACCCGGGTCAGGGCTGAGGTGGACGTTTGCGTAGTGGATGGTCGACAGGTTCTTGGAGATCACGATCGCGCCGTCTATCTTGGCCAGCTCGTAGAGGCGCATGGGGGTGAACTCGAGCTCGATCCTCATCCCCCCCGAGATGATGCCGAGGGTCTCCAGCCGCTCGGGGTTGTCGACCACGATGAGGGTCCCGTTCTGCGCCCTGATAACGTTCTCTATGGCCGCCCTTAGCTCCGTGCCCGGCGCCACGAGGTCGAGGGCCCTGGTCACCTGCGTTGGCAGCTTCCTCCTCGAGGGGCTCACAGCAGCGCCACCGCCACCGCCTCCTCCAACGTGCTGACCTCCAAGACGCTAGCTCCCCTACCGGTCCCGTCGTTGACCGGGCCGTCCTTGGCTCCCTCCGGCCTGATTATACGGCCGAAGCCCATCTTGGACATCTCGGAGGTCCTGCGCGGCGCCCCCGAGACGTAGCGCACATCCCCCGTCAACCCGACCTCGCCGAAACACGCGGTGCCCTTGCCGACAGGCCTGTCCCGCATGGCCGAGGCGATGGCGAGCGCCACCCCGAGGTCCGCCGCGGGCTCTTCCACCCGCACACCACCGGTAACGTTGACGTAGACGTCCTGGTCCTGCACCGCGAGCCCGGCCCTCCGGCTGAGCACGGCGCAGAGCATGTTGACCCTGCCCGTGTCCACCCCGTTGGCGATACGCCGCGGGTTGGCGAGCGGGCTCGGCGCGACGAGGCTCTCTATCTCCACCAGCATCGGCCGCGTCCCCTCCAGCAAACACACGGTGACCACCCCGGGCGGCACGTCCTCCTCCCTCCTGGAGAGGAAGAACGCCGAAGGGTCCTCGACCTCCACCATCCCGCGGTCCGTCATCTCGAAGACGCCGACCTCGTTAGTGGAACCGAAACGGTTCTTGAGCGCCCGCAAGACCCGGAAAGACTGGAACCTGTCACCCTCGAACTGCAAAACGGTGTCGACCATGTGCTCCAGCACGCGCGGACCCGCAATGGAGCCGTCTTTGGTGACGTGACCAACGAGGACCATGGCTATCCCCTCGCTCTTGGCGAGCCGCATCAGGCGCGCCGCGCACTCGCGCACCTGCCCCACCCCACCAGGCGCTCCCGAGAGCTCCGGCGAGTAGAGCGTCTGGATGGAATCGACCACCACGGCACTCGGCCGCTCCTCCAGTATGGTCGCCTCGATCACATCCAGATCCGTCTCCGAGAGCACCCTGAAGCCCCGGCCTTCGACCCCGAGCCTGCGCGCGCTCAACGCCACCTGCCGCGGCGACTCCTCACCAGAGATCATGAGGCACCCTTCTCCCAGATTCCCCATCACCTGCAGCAAGAGCGTGCTCTTCCCAACCCCAGGCTCGCCGCCGACCAGGACCATGGACCCGGGCACGATCCCACCTCCGAGCACCCGGTCGAGCTCGCCCACGCCGGTTCCCATCCTGCCGCCACCCTCGACGACGGGCACCTCGTCCAGAACGAGCGTCCTGCCAGCGGCCCTGGCCTTCTGCCGCGTCGCCCGCTCCGCGAAGCCGACCATCTTCTTCGCCTCACGCACCTCTTCCGTGAAGGTGCTCCACTCGCCGCAGTCCGGACAACGCCCCAGCCACTTCGGCGCCTGATAACCGCAATTAGAGCAAACGTATAGCGTCTTCGTAGCCACCACTCGATTGTACTGGATCGCCGCAAAAGTACAGCAAACAAAGGGTAGGACAACCTATCTATATCTCCTCAGACAGATAAGTTAAACTATGTTTAACTCAGGCCGCAACTGGAGGTAAACGATGGAAACCAGGAAACGCTTGAAGAAGATCGGGGGTTCTGTGGCCCTGTTTATCCCGCCGGAGATGTTAGAGGAGCTACGGTTGGAGTCTGGTACGGAGGTAGTGGTCACATCTGAGGGCGGCAACATAAACGTTCGGCGTGCGGCAGAAGGTCCGCCCGACGACCTGCTCGAGTTCGCGCACCGCTTCACGAAGAAATACGAAACGGCCCTTAGAAACCTCGCACAGCGCTGACGGTGCGTCCGACCGTAGAGAACGTGCTATTTCTCCACACGGTCTCTATTGGAACGTTCGGTGGCTCGGAGGGGCTACGGGATCTGGGATCTCTTCGTGCGGCGGTGGCGCGTCCCTGGGGCTCGTCTTTTGGGCAGGATTACTTCTCCACGCCGTTCGGGAAGGCCGCGGCCCTCGCCGAGTCTTTGATCCGTCGCCATCCGTTTATCGACGGCAACAAGAGGACGGCAGTCTACTCTGCAGCTTACCTGCTGGTAACCCTGGGTTACGAACTGGAGGCCGAGCAACAGGACCTGGAGGACTTTGCCGTGAGCATAGCCCTGGGAGAGATGGGCACCACAGAGATAGCCTACTGGTTCGAAGAGCACAGCCGCAAGGCCTGAATGGGCAGGAGAAGTCGTTCTAGCTACGTTGCGCGTGCCAGTTTCGTAGAATTTCGCGCTCGGTCTCGGCTGAGAAACCGGCGGCTAGCTCTGGGCCTCCCGGTCGGGAGCGGACCCAGGCCAGGGTATCCCTGGCGGTCTCATAGGCGGGACGGAAGGCCAGGCCGGCGGCGAGCGCCTTCGAGGAGTCCACCTTCTGAAAGGGGATCTGGTCTTCCGGGAACCACAGCGGGCGCTCTTCCTCCGGCATCTCGCGGAGTTGCTCCCTCAAGAAGCCTTCCTCAGCCCAGGTTATCCGGACCGGTCCGAGCTCCTCACCATCTTCCTCACCCGCGGCCAGGCGGCAGGCGTCCAGAACTTCGGCGACGGGATCCTCGCGTCCAGGGCCGACAGCGTTGTAGGTGCCAGGGGTTCCGGCGGCGAGCATCCCGACCATCCACGCCGCGACATCGCGGGCGTCGCTGAACTGAACGGGACGTCGCGGGTCGCCGGGGGCGAGCACCTCGCCGCCCTCCGCCAGGGCCCTCGCCAGGCGCTCCGGCCACCACGAGAAGCGATCTGTGGGGTCGCGTGGCCCAACCATGATGCCGACGCGCGTCGTAAAGACGGGTCCTGAGAAATACCTGTGCACCGCCTCTTCACACCTTATCTTTGCGATGCTCCGCTCTTGCAAAGAGTCGTCATCGGCGTCGTCTTCGGGCCCACGCAGCGGCGCGTCCTCGTCTACTACCTGCGCTCCGTCCGGGTGATAGTTGCTTATGCCCGAAACGTAGCCGTAGGTGCCGACGGCACCCGAGAGCAACCGGGCCGTCTCCCCTACCGCGTCGGGATCGCTGAACGTGTCCAGCACGCCATCCCAGCTCTTACCACGCAAGGCCGTCAGGTCCGCTTCTCGGTCGCCCTGCAGCGCCTCAACCCCATCCAGGGGTGCCTCACCCTCACGGTTGAAGGTCGACACCACATGCCCCATCCGCAGCGCCTCGGCCACGACGTGGTACCCGAGAAAACCCCCACCACCCAACACCAGCAGCCTCAAGTCAGATCCCCCCGACCACAAAGAAGAACACCGTCTATCGATTACCCTGGACGCAGGTTGCGTGCCGTGAGCGCTTGCACATCCGGACGCTTGCAACGCAAAAGGAGGGCCGGGACTTTCGTCCCGACCCTCCTCGTCGCGTTCCTATTTCCTTACTCGGATTCGACCTTGACGATCTCCTTGGGCTGGGTGACCTTGATGTCCACTATCGACTCTTCCTCGTTGATGTCGTCCGAGGACTTGTCGTTTGGCTCTATGATCACCTTCGAGCCGTTTGGAACCTGGCCGCGCAGGATCATCTCGCTCATGGGGTCCTCGATCATGCGCTGCAGCACCCGCTTGAGCGGCCTTGCGCCGAACGCCGGGTCGTAGCCGTCCTCGGCGAGCTTGTCCAGGGCCTCTGTCGTGAACTCTATGGTCACGTCGCGCTCTACGAGCTGCTGGCGGAGGCGCTTTATCTGGATCTCGATGATGTGGCGCATGTCTTCGCGCTCGAGCTTGTGGAACACGATGATCTCGTCGATCCGGTTCAGGAGCTCGGGACGGAAGATCTTGCGCAGCTCGCTCGTGACCCGACCCTTCATCTCCTTGTAGGAGAGACCGGCGTCGTCCGAGCCGAAGCCCAGGGACTTGGTCTTGTTTATGGTCTGCGCCCCGACGTTGGAGGTCATGATGAGGACCACGTTCTTGAAGTCCACGGCACGGCCCTGCGCGTCGGTGAGCTGACCGTCCTCCAGGATCTGCAACATGATGTTGAAGACGTCCGGGTGGGCCTTCTCGATCTCATCGAAGAGAACGACGCTGTAGGGACGACGCCTGACCTGCTCCGTGAGCTGGCCGCCTTCGTCGTAGCCGACGTATCCAGGAGGCGAGCCGACCAGGCGCGAGACCGTGTGGCGCTCCATGTACTCCGACATGTCGAGCCGGATCATGGACTCCTGGTTGCCGAAGAGGTACTCGGCAAGGGTCCTTGCCAGCTCGGTCTTGCCGACGCCCGTTGGCCCGAGGAAAACGAACGAGCCGGACGGCCTGTTCGGGTCCTTGATGCCGGCGAAGGTGCGGCGGATGGACCGCGAGACGGACTTGACGGCCTCGTTCTGGCCGACGATGCGGCCGTGCAGGGCGTCCTCCATCTGCAGGAGGCGCGCTGACTCCTCCTCGGTCATCTTCTTGACCGGGATGCCCGTCCACATGGAGACGATCTCGGCTATCTCATCCTCGCCGATGGAGACACGCTTCTCCTCGACCTTGCCCTCGCGCCAGGCCTTCTCGAGCTCGCGGCGCTGGGCAACGAGCTTGCGCTCGGAGTCCCTGAAGCGCGCGGCCTTCTCGAACTCCTGGCCGTCGATGGCCGCTTCCTTCTCGGTGCGGACAGCGGCGAGCTCCTCGTCGATCTCCTTGTAGTAAGGCGGCGAGGACATGGTCTTGATCCTCATCTTGGAGGCCGCCTCGTCAACGAGGTCGATGGCCTTGTCTGGCAGGAAGCGGTCCGCGATGTAGCGGTCGCCGAGCTGCGAGGCGGCCTTCAGGGCCTCGTCGGTGATGTCTATGTTGTGGTGCGCCTCGTACTTCTCGCGCAGGCCCTTGAGGATTAGCTCCGTCTCCTCGACGGACGGCTCACCTACCTGGATGGTCTGGAAGCGGCGCTCCAGGGCCTTGTCCTTCTCCACGTACTTGCGGTACTCGTCGATGGTGGTCGCGCCGATGACCTGGATCTCACCCCTCGCCAGCGCCGGCTTGAGGATGGAGGCCGCGTCTATGGCGCCCTCGGCGGCACCCGCCCCGACGAGGTTATGGATCTCGTCGATGAACAGGATGATGTCGCCGTGGTCGGTGATCTCCTTCATTATCTTCTTGAGGCGCTCCTCGAACTCGCCCCTGTACTTGGAGCCGGCGACCAGCGCGCCGAGGTCGAGCGTGTAGACCTCCTTGTCGCCGAGGATCTCGGGCACCTTGCCCTCCGCGATCTCCTCCGCGAGCCCCTCGACGATGGCGGTCTTGCCGACGCCGGGCTCGCCGATGATCACCGGGTTGTTCTTGGTACGCCGGACGAGGATCTGCATGATCCTCGCAATCTCCTGGTTCCTGCCGATGACGGGGTCGAGCTTGTCCTCTTCGGCGTAGGCCGTGAGGTTCCTGCCGTACTGGTCGAGCTGGCGGGTCTTTGGACGCTTGGCCTCGACCCCGCGCCCGCTGCCGGCCTCGGTGCCACCGCCGCCCCGGCTGCGGCTACGGCCGCCCCCGAGCCTCCTGACGACCTCACGCCTGACCTTGTCCGGGTCGACGTCGAGATTGGAGAGCACGCGGGCGGCGACGCCCTCGCTCTCCCTTACGAGCCCGAGCAGGATGTGCTCGGTGCCGATGTAGTTGTGCCCCAGTTGCAGGGCTTCCCTGAGGGCAAGCTCGAGCACCTTTTTGGAGCGGGGCGTGAACGGGGCCTGCGCCCCGGTGCCTTCCTCGCCGTAACCGACGATGCTCTCGACCTGCTCGCGCACCTCGTCGAGGTTCACGTTGAGGGAGTAGAGAGCCTGCGCGGCAACGCCCTCGTCCTCACGCAGGAGACCGAGGAGCAGGTGCTCCGTGCCTATGTAGTTGTGGTTGAAATGACGAGCCTCGTCCTGCGCGAGCACCACGACCTTGCGGGCCCGCTCCGTGAAACGTTCGAACATTAGCGGGATCCTCCTCCGCTTCGAGGGTCCTTCACGGCTTCGGGGGTCACGACAATATGTACCTGTATACGATCGTTAAACATCGACGGATTACACATCGCTAAAATCTGCCTTTCGAAAAAACTGCGCCTCTCTGATGTACGTCCCTCTCTAACGCGTTGCCGGCTACACGGAGTATACAACCGTTACACTCTCATTTCGGCGTCCTTCGTAACCTTTACGCTATAAGCGCTACGCCTCGTGTGCGGCGGGGACCGTCGCCCCTCTATAGCGCCACCTCCAAGATACCTCCTGAACGCCCGCGCAGAGGTGTCAGGGCTTACACTGAGAGCCGCTGAGAAACCTGCTCGGGCGTCAACCCGGCTATAAAAGGACCGGCCTTGGGCCCGCTCGTCTTGCCGAGCAAGACCGTATAGACGGCCGCGAAGGCCTTCTTCGGTTTGAGCCCCCGCCCGATGGCTGTCGAGTAGAGCACGTCCTGCACGGCCTCGCCTTCCATCTCGGGCACGAGCCTCTCCGAGACCTCGCGCAGATAGGCGCGCTGCTCGTCGTCGAGTCCTGCCGCGGCCTCCTTCGACGCTTCCTCGTCCAGCAACCCGAGCCGCATGGACTCCGGCGCCCACTCAGCTGCCCAGTTCCGGGCGTAGGCGAGGTCACGCGCCAGCTTCTCCCCGTTCTCCGCCGCCTCCCCGTAACCGCCGCGGCGCAGCATCTCCGCCGCGGTATCCACGTCGTCACCGACGGTCTGGGCGACGGTGACCAGGTGGTTGAAGGGGACGAATGGTTCGCCGGCCTCAGAGCGATACTCGTCCATAAAGCGCGGAAAGCCGGCCCCGAGGTCGATATCGAAGCGGCGGGCGGGATCTCGGCCCAGAATGATGCGCCGCACGGCGCCAGGGGGCATTATCCGCAGGAGATCCAGGGGCAAGAGCACGATGCCCCTGGAACTGCTCATATCTCCTCGTCCTTTGAGCCCGATCCACTCGTACTCGAAGCGTCCAGGCACCGGATAATAAAAGACCTCGTTGGCCATCCGGTCTGCGGTGTCCGTCGAGCCTCCCCTGCTGGTGTGATCCTTGCCGAAAGGCTCGAAGGTGACGCCCAGGGCTTTCCAGCGGGCCGCGAGCTCGACCCGCCAGCCCAGCTTGCCCTCGCCCCTGGAATAGTCTGAGGACTCTTCGAAGCCGTCTTCGTCGGCGAAGACGACGCTTGTCTGCTCGGGCAGGTGCTCCAGGACGCGCATCCCGGTCAGCTTTCCGGAGGAGCCTCGTGGCAGGTAGGGCGACCAGTGTTCCGGCATCGTCCGGTTCGTCACTTCCTGCAGGATCCCGCGCAACGCGGCCGTGTGCTCGATGGACTCGCTGGTCACATCGGTGTAGACGCCACGCTCGTAAAGCTCGTGCGAGCGGATGACCTCGACGTCCATCCCCATCTCCCGCAGCGCCTCTTCGAAAGGCGCAAGGAAGTGCTCGGAGTAGGAGACATGGCAGCCCTCGGGATCCGGCACGCGCGACAAGCTGTGCCCGATGTACTCCTCGTAGCTCTTCGGGATGCCGGGAGCGATCTTGCGCAGCGGGTCTATGGTGTCGGCGTGGAAGACGAACCTGACCTCCTCACCGCGCGCCCTCAGGGCGTTCGCCACCGCCTCGGCAACGAGGACCTCGCGCAGGTTGCCAGCGTGGATGTTGCCAGAGACGCTGATGCCGCTAACCACGACGTGCGGCCCCGGCCCAAGCGTATCGGCGACCCTCTCGGCCCAGGCTGGTATGGAAATGCCGGTCGAGCTACCGGTCTGGTTCATGCGATGCTCCCATGGGATTCGGTGGTCGAACGAGGGGTCGTTCGGAGGGACTAGCTGGCAGCCTCGACGTTCACGATCTCGTACTCCGTCGCGCCGCGGGGGGTGGAGACCATGACCTTCTCCCCCACCTTCTTCTTCAACACGGCCCGGCCAACCGGGGAGGCGTGGCTCAGTTTTCCGCTCGTGGGATCCGACTCGTTGGCGCCGACGATCTGGAACGTACGCTCCTGCCCTTTTCCGACGACCCTGAGCGTCACGGTGGTACCGAGGTCCACGGCGTCATCCGCGGCCTCCGAAGGGTCTACCACCCTCACGTTGCGGACCCTGCGCTGTAGCTCGCCGATCCGGCGCTCCAGCAAGCCCTGCTCGTTCTTGGCGTCGTCGTACTCGGAGTTCTCGGAGATGTCCCCGAACTCGCGAGCCTGACGGATGCGGTCAGCGACCTCGCGGCGACGCACATCGGTCAAGTATGAAAGTTCCTTCTGGAGCTTCTCCAGCCCCTCAGGGGTTACGAGCTCCTGATTCCTATTCTCCATAAGCCGCGAGATTATAAGGGCGGGTGCAAAAGGTGTCAACGGTCAAAGCTGACAGCTAATTGCTATCAGCTGTCAGCTTCTCTACGGCAGGGGACCGTCTCTCGGAAGGGTTGCACGACAGAATACCGCGGTGCCTGCATGGTTCTAGGACGCTACGAGGGGCCGTTTTCTGTTCTCTCTTGCTGAAAGCTGATGGCTGAAAGCCGATGGCTGAAAGCTGACCGCTCTCTAAGTGTTCAGCTCGTAAAGGGCGAGGAGTCCTTTTAGCGTGAGGTCGGGGTCGAACTCCTGGATCTCGCGGCAGTATGGGACTATTACGCCGGCCGGGCCTCCGGTGGCAATTACCTTGACGCCGTCTTCGGCAAGCTCGTCGCGGGAACGGCGGACCAGGGCGTCTATGGCGCCGGCGTAGCCGTAGATGAAGCCGCTACGGATTGAGTCAGGGGTGTTGGTGGCTATTACCCTTGGCGGCTCCTCCTCCAGGTCCACGCTGGGGAGCTTGGCGGTCCTCTCTACCAGCGCGTCGAGGGAGACGTAGAGGCCGGTCAAGATAGCGCCGCCCAGGTAGCATCCCTCGCCGTCCACGGCCTCCACGGTCGTGGCCGTCCCGATATCCACGATGATGGCCGGGAACCCGTAGTGCTTGCCGGCGGCCACGGCGTTGACGATCCTGTCCGCCCCGACGGCCGTCGGGTCGTCGTAACAATTGTCGAGGCCAGTCTCCATCTCCGCGTTCACCACGTAGAAGGGCACGCCGAGGTTGTCTGAGGCGAGGTTGCGGTAGGAGCGCGTAAGGGCCGGCACGACGCTTGAGACGATGACCGCCCCGATCCCATCGAGGCGCAAACCTTCGAGTGCGAGAAGAGCGGCGAGAAAGACGGCGAGCTCGTCGGCCGTGCGGTTTGCCTCGGTGGCGACCCGCCAGTGCCCCAGCGACTCCTCCCCATCGAAGAGCCCGAGAACCGTCTGCGTGTTCCCAACGTCGACGGCCATCAACAAAGCTCCTCAGCCCCCCCGAACACGCTTATCCCTTCGCTCTCCGCCCGCCCCAGCAACTCCCCTACCTTCCCGAACCCGGGAACATCAAGGCCCGCATCGAGATCGGCGAGCCCCCTGCGGTTGAACGCGCGCATCACCCCGGGGTGCGGCAACGTTAGGTCAGGTCGCTCCGAGGTCTCTCCCCCGAAGAGCAGGACGTCAACGTCCAGCGTGCGCGGGGCCCTCTCGCCCTTCATCTCGCGGCCGAGTGCGGCCTCGACACCCTGGCAGTAGCGGAGTAGTTCCGTCGCCGGGAGGTCGCACTCCAGTTCGACAACGCAGTTCAGGTACCGTGGTTGCTCCCCCTCGACCTCGACCGGATCCGTCTCGTAGACCTTCGAGGTGGCGACCATAGCCGTTCTGGGTCCCCTGCCGAGAGCGGCGGTCGCAGCGCGCAGGTAGCCGAGCCTGTCGCCCAGGTTGCTGCCGAGGCTCAGGAACGTGCGCGTCACCGGGGAGTGGAGACTACGGCTTCTGCCACGGCGAGCGCCTCGCAGTTCGCGCGCACGTCGTGGACCCTGAAGAGCGTCGCTCCCCTCTCGTAGGCGAGCACGGTGGTGGCCACGGTGCCGAAGACGCGCTCGGCCGCCTCCTCAACGCCGGTGATGCTCCCGATAAACCGCTTGCGCGAAGCCCCCACGAGCACGGCGAACCCGAGGTCAACCACGCTCTTCAAGTTGCGAAGCAGGGCCAGGTTGTGGTCCACCGTCTTCCCGAAACCGATACCGGGGTCGACGACGACGTTCTCCCGTCTCACGCCAGCCTCGACGGCGTGCTCGGCCCTGGAGCGAAGGAAATCGCCCACCTCTCGCACCACGTCCGCGTACCGGGGCTCGCTCTGCATGGTCTTCGGCTCGCCCTGCATGTGCATCAGGACCACGGGGCATCCGGCTTCGGCCACGACCGCGGCCATACGGGGATCGCCGCGCAACGCGGTCACGTCGTTCACGATGCCCGCACCGGCCTCCAGGGCCGCGGCGGCGGTCGAGGAGCGGTACGTGTCCACGGAGATCACGGCCCCCGGACGGGCGGCTACGATGCGTTCTATCACGGGCACGACGCGCCTGGCTTCCTCCTCCGGCGAGACCGGGTCGGCGCCGGGACGGGTGGATTCACCACCAACGTCGATGATGCCGGCGCCATCATCGAGCATGGCGGCGGCGTGCTCGGCCGCGGCTTCGGGGTCTACGTAATCGCCGCCGTCAGAGAAGGAGTCCGGCGTGACGTTCAGGATGCCGACGACGACGGGGCCGGGGCCCCATAGTCGGGTCCCGGCCCCTGCGGTGTCGCTGACCGCGTTCGTGCGGCCCAAACCTAGTCCTGGTAGCTGCCCCTGTAGCGTCCGTCGGGGGAGGGTTCGGCGCCGTTGGGCGAGATGCTGTCCACGGCGTACTCCTCGATCAAGCGCTTCAGGTGCTTGGCGTCGACGGTTTCGTACTCGATCAGCTCTGCGGAGAGCTTGTTAAGGAGGTCCCTGTTTCTGACCAGCAGGTCTTCCGCAGTGTCGTAGGACTCGTCGACGATGCGACGGATCTCCTTGTCTATCTGGAACGCGATCTCGTCGGAGTAATCCGGCTGGTTGTTGAAGTCGCGGCCCATGAAGACCTGACCCTGCTGGTGCCCGAGCGCCATGGGGCC
>DASUPX010000389.1:0-5704 GCA_036280905.1 Rubrobacter sp.
TGGTGTTGGCCGCGTCGATCTCCCGCTTCGCCTCGACCATAGACGGTCTCTACCAGGGCCTTCTGGCCGACGACGAGTTCGAGGCCATCGTCGAGCGCGACCTTCGGACGGGGCAGCATCGAAACCCCACTGGAGAGGACAGATGGTTCACGACGGCCTACTTCCATCTGCCGGAAGGTCTGCAGAGGGAGGCCGAAGAGGCAGGGCTGGTCGTGGAAGGCCTGTTCGGAATCGAGGGTCCTGCGGCGAACCTGCCAGACCTCGACACATGGCTCGAAGACCCGGTGAGGCGGGAAAAACTCCTGGCCGCGGTGCGTCGCGTGGAGGCCGCGCCCGACCTACTCGGCGTGAGCCCCCACCTCCTCATCGTCGGTCGCCGCCGCTGAGCCGCTACGCTTGCCCCGGCGCAGCACGGGCACTACCTCCCCGATCACGAGCGCGGAGAGGATCATGAGGGCGCCCAGGATCTGGACCGCGACGAGCCTGTCCCCCGCGAGCCAGTAGCCGAAGAGGGCGGCGAAGACGGGCTCCATGGTCATGATGATGGCGGTTCGGGCGGCCGGGATGTGCTGCTGCACCGTGGTCTGCACGAGGAAAGCCCCCGCCGAGGCTAGAAGCCCGGTGACGAGCAGCGCGACCCACACCCCGGGAGGTGGCAGCGTGACGGTATCGAAGAACGGCCACACGATGACGAACAGCAGCGCCATGGCGAGGATCTGGGCCAGCGTCAACGCGCCCGCGTGGTAGGAGGCCGCGTAACGCGAGAGCAGCGCGATGTGCAGCCCGAGCGCCGCCGCGCACAGTACCGTCAGGAGGTCCCCCCAGTTGGCGCCGTCCGGTCCGCCTCCGGCGAGCAGCACCATCCCGACGAAGCTCAACCCGACGGCAAGGAGCACCTGCCGCATGAGGTTGACACCGAAGAGCAGCCGGTCGGCTAGCGGCGCGAACACCACGAAGAGCCCGGTGATGAGGCCGGAGTTGGTTGGCGTGGTAAACAGCAAGCCAAGCGTCTGGAAGAGGTAAGCCGCCGCGAGCACCACGCCTATGGCCCCGCCCACGAGCAGCGACCTGCGCGTGAGCCTCGTGGCGTAGAGCGGGGTGAGCACGGCCCCGGCCAGCACGAAACGCACCGCCAGAAAAGGGATCACGCCGTAGATAGCGATAGCGTTCTGCACGACGACAAACGTCCAGCCCCATACGGCCGTGACGGCGACGAGCAGCAGCGTGTAGACGAGGCGCACGGGCGGAGATTCTACCTACAATCGGGCCGAGACGTCAGCCCGGGCAAACCTCGGGTCGTCCACCCTGAACGTGTCGGGGTTGGTCCCGCGCGCGAGCGCAAGGTGGTACGTGAAGAGCTGCAGCGGCACGAGGCAAGCGAGCGCGCTGAAAGGTTCGGACACCTCGGGCACCCTCACAACACCGGCGGCCCCGGATAGGCTTTCGGTCGTCTCGTCTCCGACGACCACGTACGAGGCGCCGACCTCTTCGACCAGTTCGGCCACCTCCAGGGTACGGTCTCTGGAGACCCCCGACGGGGCTATGAGAACGAACAGGTCGTCCGCTTCCACACACTGGAAGGGACCGTGCAACATGGTCTCGGTAGGCATGCCCTCTGCCTGGAGGTAGGAGGTCTCCTTGATCTTGAGCGCGGTCTCCACGGCCGTCACCCCGCCAGGGCCACCGCCGAGGAGCCAGATCCTGCGCCGTCCCACGTGCTCACGCGCCAGTGCCTCGACCTGCTCTTCGGTCTCTAGCGCCGCTCGTAAGACCCCGGGAACTTTCTCCGTCAATAGCCCGTTGGGCAAGGCAGCCTGGCCGCCCCGATGGTAGCCTAGCCTTCCCGCGAGCGACGCCAGCACGGCCACGGCGGCCGTGTAGCTGACGGTATGGGCGGAGGATTTCTCCTGCGCCACCGTACGGAACACGGTGGCGGCCCGGCCTTCGCCGCCCCCTGCATCACCGGTTATGAGGGCGGTCGGACAGCCCTTCTCCCTGGCCTCATCTAGCGCGAGCGCCGTGTAGCGCTTGGCGCCGCGATGGCTCACGGCGACGAGGCAGTCATCGGGCCTTATCTCTGGACCGTAGAGCGCGAGGTCGAAGGAGTGAACGGCGCGAACGTCCGGTCCGCCGCCGTAGGCACGCATCAGGTGCTCCCCCACGAGGGTTGCGTGGTGCGAGGTGCCGATGCCGGCAAGAAAGATACGCCCGCACGAAGCCGTTCGGGACGCGAATTCTTCGACCGCCTCCCGGTTGCGCTCGATGACCCTGGCGAACGCTTCGGGTTGGGCCAGGATCGCCTCGTACATGTGGTAGGGGTGCGCGTTGCGCGTGTCGGTGGTCATGGTCGGTCCTTTCTCCGGGTCACGCGGCCCTGTTCAGCCCTGTGAGATCGGTATGTAGTTCGGTTGTGAGGAGACCCGTTCGAGCCAGGCCAGTACGGCCGGGTAACCGGCAAGATCAAAGCCACCCTCGTCAGCGACGTGGGTGTAGGCGTACAGGGCGATATCCGCCACGGAGTAGCGCCCGCCGACGAAGTAGTCGTGGCTTTTCAGATGCCCCTCCATGACGTCGAGCGCGTCGTACCCGCGCTGCTGCCTGTCCTCCAGTGCGGCCCTGCGCTCCCCGGTCATCTCCACGTCGAAAACGTGGAGCCAGGCTCGGGCCACTGCGATGTTGGGCTCGTGGCTGTACTGCTCGAAGAACATCCACTGCAAGACCCGCGCCTTGCCGAGACGGTCCTCAGGGAGGTACGGGGTGCCTTCTGCGAGATAGAACAGGATGGCGTCGGACTCGGGCAGGAGCGTGCCGTCCTCCGTTTCGAGCACGGGAACACGACCGTTGGCGTTGACGTTTTCGAGATACTCCGGCGTGCGCGTCTCGCCGCTGGTGATATCGTACTCGATCCTCTGGAACGGGATGCCGAGCTGCGCGAGCAACAGCCTGACCTTGTAGCCGTTGCCCGAGGGCAGATAATCGTGCAGCCGCACGGTCATCCGGCCTCCCCGCCCTCAGGGCCGTAGAAGACAACCCACACCACGAGATCGTCGGTAAAGTCCTCGAAGCGGTGCTCGACGCCGGCTGGCACGAAGAGCACGTCGCCTGGCCCGAAATGATGCCGTTCCGGCCCGTTGACGAACTCGCCGCTCCCGCTGACGACCACGTACAGCTCGTCGCGGGTGTGCGGCGTCTGCTGATCCGCGCCCCGCGGTGCGTAGACCTCGACCTCCATGCTCCCATGCCCGAACACCTTCGCGAACCGCTCTCCGTCAGGTCCCGGCAACAGCCGCATGGCCCCAGCAACGGTAGCTCCCCGATGCCCGGCCGTGGCTCTTTCATCGCTCATCCGGCCTCCCTTCATGTGACCCCCAGCCTCCGCTGGAGGTTCTCTCTGACCTCGGGCCATTCGTCGTCGATGATGCTGTAGTAGGCCGAGTCGCGGCGTTCGCCGCCGCGCACGAGCATGTGCTTGCGGAAGACGCCCTCGAACTGGGCCGGCAGGGCCGCCAGGGCCGCACGCGAGCGCTCGTTGCGGGCGTCCGTCTTGAACTCGACCCGCAGGCACCCGAGATCCTCGAACGCGTGCTCAAGCATCAGGAGCTTTGCCTCGGCGTTCGCGCCGGTCTGCCAGAAATCGGACGCCAGCCAGGTCCACCCGATCTCCAACACCCCGTGTTCGGGTCGCAAGGCCAGATACCGCGTGCTCCCCACGGGCTTCCCCGTCACCACGTCCACGGTGGCAAAGGCACCCTCCGTACCGGCCTCAGAGGCGGCCAGGGCATCTTCCAGCCAGGCGTGAAACATCTCCCTGGACTCGCCTGCGTCATAATGCATCCAGCGCCAGACCCTCTCGTCCTGCGCCGCTTCGAAGAGTCCCTCCTCGTGCCCCCTATCCAGCGGCTCCAGCCGCACGACCCTCCCCTCCAGAACGCCGGTCAAACCCTCCCACATGCCACCCATCCTCCTGTCGAAACCAGTTGGAAAACATGTTAACGGAATATGGTCCCTGCGCCAGATCCATTATCATGTCAGCAGACCAGACCATTCAGGCTGAAGGCTGATAGCTAATAGCTGACAGCTACCAAGGAAGAGGAGCATGGCCAAGAGGCAGGTGGAGGTACCGGCATGGGTCTCGCTTGACGCTTCTTCGGCGGAGCCGCTTCACCGGCAGCTCTACGACGGGCTGCGGTCGGGTATTCTGGCCGGGCGGCTTTCGGCGGGGGCTCGCCTGCCCTCTACGCGCACGCTCGCCGTCGAGCTCGGCGTATCCCGCACCACCGTGGTTGCGGCCTTCGACAATCTGCTCGCCGAGGGGTATCTGGAGGGGAAGGTCGGGTCGGGCACCTACGTCGCCCGTTCTTTACCCGACGAGGTGCTCGGCATCCGGGCGAGGCCCGCCTCCTCCCGTCCCCCGCTCTCCGGGCGGCCTCTCTCCCGGCGGGGGAGGTTGCTCGCGAACACGCGTACCACCGCGGTCAGGGACACGGGGGTGCCGCGTGCGTTTCGGCCCGGCGTGCCGGCACTAGACGAGTTTCCCTACGGGGTGTGGCGCCGGATCTCCGGTAGCCTGTGGCGACGGCCGCCGGGGGCGCTGCTCGGTTACGGGGACCCGGCCGGGTACTGGCCGCTGCGGCGGGAGATCTCCGCCCACCTCGCGACGGCGCGGGCCGTGGCGTGCGACCCCGAACAGGTTATCGTTGTCTCCGGCTCGCAGCAGGCACTCGACCTCGCTTCTCGTGTGCTCCTGGACCCCGGCGACGCCGTGTGGGTCGAGGACCCCGGGTACATGGGCGCAAGGGGGGCGCTCGCCGGGTCCGGCGCCAGGCTCGTGCCCGTCCCCGTCGATGGAGATGGCCTGGTGGTGGCGGAAGGTATCCGGCGCGAGCCGGGGGCACGTCTGGCGTGCGTGACGCCCTCGCACCAGTACCCACTCGGCGTCACCATGAGCCTCGCCCGTCGCCTGGAGTTACTGGGGTGGGCGGGACGTTCCGGTTCGTGGGTGATAGAAGACGACTACGACGCAGAGTACCGTTACACGGGGCGCCCGCTCGAGGCCCTGCAGGGGTTGGACGCGGAGGGCCGCGTGGTCTACGTGGGGACCTTCAGCAAGGTCCTCTTTCCAGCCCTCCGGCTCGGCTATCTGGTTGTGCCACCAGATCTCACGGACGCCTTCACGGCAGCCCGCGAGCTCGTCGACAGGCACCCGCCCACCGCGGAGCAGGCCGTGCTCGCCGAGTTCATCGCCGCCGGACACTTCGGTAGGCACCTGCGCCGCATGCGCGCCCTCTACGCCGCCAGGCAGGAGGTCCTGATAGAAGAGATCTCACACCACCTCTCCGGGCTTCTCGACGCCAGCCCTGCCGGATCGGGCATGCACCTCGTGGGGTGGCTTCCCGCCGGCACCGACGACCAGAAGGCCTCTCAGCAGGCCGCAAGGCAGGGCGTCGAAGCGCCGCCGGTCTCGCTTTACAGAACCCACGAAAGCGTCAGGGGTGGTCTCATGCTCGGCTACGCCGCGGTTGATGAAGAGAGGACGCGCGAAGGGGTACGCCGCCTGGCAAGAGCGCTGAAATAGAGGCATCAGGTCACAGGTTACAGGCTTCAGTAAAGGGATGAAGCCGGAAACGCTCCGCCGAAAACGTTACCATCAGGGGCGGCGATGGGTTAACAGAGTGGTCACCGTAGGGCCAAAACCTGAAACCTG
>DASUPX010000390.1:0-2730 GCA_036280905.1 Rubrobacter sp.
CCAGCGCAGTTGTTTACCGTTCCAGAGGAGGTGACGTAGTCCCGGATCACCCTCCTGTCCGACCCGACGACGAGGGCGGTCGTGCCGCCTATCTGGTCGGCATCGTAAGGTCTCGTGCCTTCGAGAGGATTGGCATCACCGAGTCGCAACTCGTGGTTGCGCACCAGGATCGTGGTGTCTCCGTCACCCCTGACGGCCACCATCCCGTCGTGATCGCCTGGAACCGGCGTGCCATCGGAGAGCCGCGAGCCTTCCTCGGAGATCACGCGGTACCTGAAGCCTTCTGGCAGGTCCAGCCTGCCTCTGGGGTCCGGCTGGGTCGGACCGTAGCCGGCCCGGGTGCTCTCCTGGGCGGACACCCCAGTCGGGTTCAACATCAGTGCAGCCGCGCTCAGGCCACCCACGCCAAGGAATTTCCGCCTGCTTACACGCCGGTCCCAGTTCCCGCCGATGCCCAAGACGCCACCCTCCCTGTTTGCCCACACTCCACGAACAGGAGGGAGATTAGCAGCAGGACACGGCTGTTCTGTTACAAGAAGGTAATTTCTGGGTTAACTCTTGGCACACCATCGCCCGACGTCGAGACGGAAGAGGGAGATCGGCCCTTCCCGGGGGGCCGATCTCCCTCTGTTCTCACCCCCGGCGTATGCCCCGTGGCCCGGGGATAGCCTCGGACCTCCTCAGCCTCCCCGGCAGGTTCTGTACGCTTCCGCTGACCTCTGGGCCGCGACCATGGCGTCGGCTGCCCTGGAGCCGAGCACGGCGTCGAGGCGGTCGGGGAAGTTGGTGAACATGCCGTCAACGCCGAGGGAGATGAGGTGCCTCATATCCGGGGTCTCGTTCACGGTGTAGGGGTGGACCGCGAGGCAGCGCCTGTGGGCCGCCGAGACGAGCCTGGCGTCGACGTCTTTCTGGTCCGGGCCGATGCCGACGGCGTAGGCCTTCGCCTCGTCGAGATCGGTGCGTACGGTCTTGCTGCTACCGGCGAAGTAGAGCTGTACGAGAGGGAGCGAGGGCCTGAGACGGTGGATCTTCTTGAGGCTCTCCGGGCTGAAGGATTGTATGAGCACCTGCCAGTCCCTGACGGCCGGCCTGATGAGCTCGTACTTCTTCATCAGGCGCAGCAGCTCCTCTTCCATGCCGGGGGCCGCGTCGGGGTTCTTGGTCTCGATGTAGTAGTTTGCTTCCTTGCCGTAGCGCCTGAAGACCTGCTCGAGCGTTGGGATCTTGAGTCCCACGTACCTGGCCTTCGCGTACTCTGGATACTCCTCGTTGAACCAGCTACCCACGTCGCACTGCTTTATCTGCCTGAGCGTCCTGTTGATCACGGGGCCCCTGCAGTAGCGTGCGGGCACCCCTTCTGGCGCCGTCGCGGTGCGGTTGAGGGTCTTGTCGTGCATGACGACGAGCACCCCGTCCCTGGTCAGCTGCAGGTCCTGCTCTATATAGTCGGCGCCCAACCTGAGGGCTAGGTCGTAGGACGCGAAAGTGTGCTCCGGGGCGTATCCGGAAGCCCCGCGATGCCCGATGTTGATCACGGGGGCGTTCGGCAACGAGCTGGCGGTCGCCCGCGCCGCGGACTTCTCGGCCCGAACCGGAGCCGCGGCAACCACCAGCGCGGCGACTAGCGCCGCGGCAACCGACGCCAGAACCAGCACGGCTATCATTGGTCTCGTCTTGCTCACTCGCTCTCTCCTCGTTCGTCGTGGGCCGCGGCCCTGTTCGGACATGCGAGAGGGGGCGGATCATGATCCGCCCCCTCCCCGGCAAACTCTTACTCCGTCCTGACAACCAGCTCCACGTCGGCGGCGGTCGTGTCTACCAGGACCTCCTTTCCCCTGTTGGTCTCGCGGACCCTGTAGTCCTCGGTCTCATCGCCGTTCACCTCGACGGCAGCGACGTCGGCCCCACGTGGGATGGTGTGCCCGATGGTCAGCCTTGCGGTGACGAACCTGGACACCTCGGTGGTGTACGTGTTGCCGTCGTGCTCGGCTGAGACGCTTACGGTGCCGTCACCGAGCCGGATGTTCTCACCGGAGAGCCCGGGTGAGCCGGGCGGAACCTGCGGGACGACCGTCAGCCTGTCACGTCCCATGTCGGGACGGACGCCGAGCTGCTGGTGGACCACTGGCCAGATCGTGCCGTAGGCGCCCCAGGCCTGCAGGACCATCGCCCGCTCGTTGAACGGCCTGTCGATCGAGCGGCCGTAGTCCGGGGACGGGGCTATCTCGGGCATGGCGCCCGGCTGCTCATCCGGTATCAGCTGGAGCCTGGCGTTGGCGTCCGTGTAGTGGCGCTGCTGGTCGTCGCCGAGCCGGCCGTAGTTGCCCTCGCCAACGGCCATGATGGCGGTGTTGAGCGTGAAGATGTTGCGCTCGCTCTGCACCTCGGAGACGTGGTCGTCGCAACGCGCGCCCTTGTTACCGCCATCGGCGCTGGTTGGACCCGTGCCGGTGTGGTACATGCCGAACGTGCCGGTGTAGCAGGCGAGCTCGCGCTCGGCGAGTGCGCTACGCCCGTGCCCGAGCTCGGCCAGCCCGGGAACAGCCCTGTTCTGCTGGTTCGTAAGCTCGACCTCCATGGGGGTAGCCCCGATCCAGTGCCGCTGAAACACCTTCTCGTTGTCAGGGTTGCGCAGCGAGTCGGCGTACTGCGTGGCGCCTTCGCGGCCGAACCACCAGGCGGCCTCGAAGCGCCGCTTCATGTCCCGAGCCTTCTCCGTGGCCCACT
>DASUPX010000391.1:0-2934 GCA_036280905.1 Rubrobacter sp.
TGAAGCCATCGGAGGAGACGCCGCTGGCCACGAGGCGCATGATCGAGCTGATGGACGGCCTACCAGAGGGCGTCCTCCAGGGCGTCTACGGGGCCGGTGAGGTGGGCGACGCCCTGGTGAGGCATCCTGGCGTGGACATGGTTGCCTTTACGGGGAGCCAGGAGACGGGACGGAAGGTGGCGCACGTCGCGGCAGAGCGCCTCATCCCGGCCAACCTGGAGCTGGGCGGCAAGGACCCCTTTATCATCTGCGACGACGTGGACATCGAGATAGCGGCGCAGGGGGCCGTGTGGGCCGCCTGCCTGAACGCGGGGCAGGTCTGCACCTCCTCGGAACGTTTCTACGTGATGAGCGGGGTGGCCGACGACTTCATCGAAGCTTCCAGAAGCTTTGTGGAGACGCTCAACATCGGTGACCCTATGGACCGGTCGACGGATATCGGGCCCATGATCAACGCCCCGGGCCGGGAGAAGGTGGAACGCCACGTTGGGGAGGCCCTCGAGAAGGGTGCTAAGCTCGTCGCCGGCGGCGGAAGACACCACGAGAAGGGCTACTTCTACGAGCCAACCATTCTGACCGGCGTTACGCCGTCAATGAAGGTGATGCGCGACGAGACCTTCGGGCCCGTGGTACCCATCGTCGAGGTCGGAAGCCTGGACGAGGCGATAGAACAGGCCAACTCCGTGCCTTTCGGCCTCGGGGCAAACGTGTACACGCAGGACTTCGAGAAGATGCTCAAGTGCATGCGGGAGCTCAGGGCGGGTACGGTCTGGATAAACGACCCCCTGACCGACAACGACGCAGCCCCCTTCGGAGGCCAGAAGGGAAGCGGCATCGGCCGCGAGCTGGGCCGCGAGGGCCTGGAAGCCTTCCAGGAGTCGAAGCACGTGCACATCGACCCCAAGGTGGAGAAGAAAGATTGGTGGTACCCATACGGTCCGGATGACGATTCGGGCCAGCGGGTGATGTGATGGCAAGCCTCCCGGCGAAGATCGCTGACGGCGTCTACAGGGTGGACGCCATAAGGTTCCCGAACGCCGTCAGCGTCCTGCTCCTGGAGAACGAGGACGGCTGGACGCTCGTGGACACGGGCGTCGAGGGCGGGGCCGCCCGCATCCGCGACGCGTTCGCGGCCCTGGGCTCGGGACCAGAAGACCTGAAGCGCATCTTCCTTACCCACCACCACGTCGACCACGTCGGTGGGCTGGAGGAGCTGACGCAGTGGGCCCCCCACGCCGAGCTCGGGGCCACCGAGTACGAGGCCATGGTGATCTCGGGCATGCTGCCACCGGCGCCGCCGTCGAATGCGGTCCTCCGCCTCACGATGCCTGGCCTGGCGGACGCGCCGAAATTCCCCGTTCGGAAGATCCTGCGCGAGGGCGACGTCGTCTCTGGTTTCCGCATCATCCCGACACCGGGCCACAGCCTGGGGCACGCCTCGCTGTTGCGCGACTCCGACGGCCTGCTGTTCACGGCCGACGCCTTCGGGTGCCTGCCGCGCAAGGTACGGGTGGGGGTGCGCAAGGGCCTGTGTGTTGACCCTACGATGGCGAGACGCTCGGCACAGAAGCTGGTCGGCGAACGGTTCGATACGGTCATACTCGCCCACGGCCCCGTGCTTCGTTCCGGCGCCAGGAAGGAACTGCAAAAAGCCGTCGAGCGGTGCCGCTACTAGAGCGGCACTTCAGGGCAGAGCGAACCCGGGGAAAGGCCTCATACGGAATCCGGTTGTAGAATAGAGGTATGCCAAAGAGGATAGAGTTGTCGCCTCATGCGACCACGGAAGAGTTGGAACACCGCTACAAGAAAGCGAAGGACCCCGTCGAGCGCTCTCACTACCAGATCGTGTGGCTCCTTAGCGAAGGGAAGAGGACCGAGGAGGTTTCGGAGGTCACTGGCTACAGCGTAGGCTGGATACGCCGAGTAGCCCGCCGCTACAACGAGCGAGGGGTGGATGCCCTGGGCGACCGCCGCCACTCCAACCCCGGCGCCAGGGAGAGGGCTCTGCTGGACGAGGCCGGAGAGGAGGAGCTAGTTGAGACCCTGCAGGGACCGCCGCCGGCTAGTGTGGGCGGAGGGATGTGGAGCGGGCCGAAGGTGGCACGCTGGATAGCCAACAGGAACGGGTTGGAGAAGGTGCACGTACAAAGGGGTTTCGAGTATCTCAGGAGGGTGAGATACAGCCCCCAGGTTCCAAGGCCTTCCAATGCCAAGGCTAAAGACTCAGAGAGGGAGGCTTTCAAAAAAGTCTTCCGGTGAAGCTGGAGGCGCTGCGGGAAGCGTATCCGGAGGCCGAAGTGCAGTTGTGGGCCGAGGACGAGGCCAGGCTGGGGCTCAAGCCGGTTATGAGGAGGGTTTGGGCTCCGGTGGGTCAGAGACCTCTGGCTCGCTTCAAGCGGGGCTACAAGTGGACCTACCTCTACGGCTTCGTCCATCCTCAGAGCGGGAAGGTTTTCTGGATGATCCTGCCCACGGTCAACGCGGAGCTTTACTCGCTGGCTCTCGAAGAATTCGCCAAGGAGGTAGGAGCCGGAGAGGACAAGCACATACTCTTGGTGGTGGACCAAGCCGGGTGGCACACCGGAGGGGAGGTAAAGCTTCCGGAAGGCGTCCATCTGGAGTTCTTGCCCTCGGGCTCTCCGGAGTTACAACCGGCGGAGAGGCTGTGGCCGCTTAGCAACGAGGCGTTGGCCAACTCCCTCTTTGAGGAGATAGAGCAAATCGAGCAGACGCTGCTGCATAGGTGCGTACAGTTGCTCGATCAAGCCGAGTTGATCGCAGGGCTAACCAACTACCATTGGTGGCCTCAGACGGCATGAGGTTCCGAATACTATTCACCCGGATTCGGTATAACTCCTGCTATAGGATATCCTGCGACGATTCCTGAACAACGTGCTCGTAAAGTACGATCCTTATCGACTACGGACCAGGCAA
>DASUPX010000392.1:0-5628 GCA_036280905.1 Rubrobacter sp.
TTCCTGAGGGCTGCCGGGGCCGGGGCGGCCGGTATGGGCCTGCTTGGTGCTGCGGGATGTTCCGGGGTCGCGGACAAGATGCCACGGTTGCCCGGAGAGTATCTGCCAGGCGGTGGGGGCGGGCCGAACGTGATCCTGGTGATCCTGGACAGCCTCAGGCGGGATCATGTCGGCGCCTACGGCAACTCCTGGATACATACGCCCACGCTCGACGCCATCGCCACGGAGAGCCTGCGGTTCACGCACGCCCAGCCCGAGGCCATGCCCACCTTGCCGGTCAGGCGCGCCATCTACACGGGGATGCGAACCTGGCCCACCAGCCCTCCCCACTTCGGGTGGTCCGCTATACCCTCGGGGCAGCACACGCTGGCGGAGATCCTCGACGAGCAGGGCTACAACACGTCCCTCGTGACGGACGCCTACGTGCAGTTCCCCCACAACTTCAATCGGGGCTTCGGGCTGTACCGCGAGATACGAGGCCAGGAAAACGACACCTACAGGGATCCCGCTTCGATCGACGAAGAATGGATGCGGCGAAACTACATCGTTCTGGGGGAGGGCAACAAGGCCCGCCAGTACCTGGCCAACGTGCAGGACCGTGATGGCGAGAAAGACTACTTCGCCCCGAGGGTGTTCTCGGAGGCCACCGACGCGCTTGAGAAAGCCGCGAGGGACCATCGCTCCTTCTTTCTGGTGGCAGACTGCTTCGACCCGCACGAGCCCTGGGACCCGCCTGGGGAGTACGTGGCGCTCTACGACCAGGACTACGATGGAAGGGAACCGCTTGCCGACAACTACGGCAAGGACGACTATCTCACCAACCGCGAGCTCCTCAGGATGAGAGCCCTCTACGCCGCCGAGGTCACCATGATGGACCACTGGCTCGGCAAGTTCATCCAGCGGGCGCACGAGCTAGGCGTCATGGAGAACACCCTGCTCATGGTCGTAAGCGACCACGGCCACTGTCTGGGGGAACACGGCTACACCGGCAAACCCCCCTACGCCCTCTACCCCGAGCTGACCGACACCATCTTCATGATCAGGCACCCCTCAGGCACTGGGGCTGGCCAGACGAGCGGCTTCTACGCCTCCACCCACGACGTCGCGCCAACCATCCTGAGCTTTCTGGGGAAGGATCAGCCCGTTCCCATGGACGGCCAGGACCTGACACCGCTCCTCATGGGCAAGAGCCCAGAACAGCCCAGGGAACACATAACCCAGGGCTACTTCCGCTACATCTGCGTCAGGGACAGGCGCAGGGTGATGTTCTGCCTCTCCGACATGACCGACGCCCACCTCTTCGATGCCGTAAACGACGTGGACCAGAGAAGAGACCTCGCCGAAGCAGAGCCCGAAACGGTGAAGCGCATGTACAAAGAGTACGCCCAGAAGGACGCCACGGGACGCCTGCCGAATTTCTAAGCTAATAGCAGTCAGCCTTCAGCTGTCAGCCAAAAATCTGAAGGCTGACTGCTGATAGCGCGAGGAGAGGAAGGCCTGGGGCCTTCCTCTCCTCGCTATGGCTCCTCTAGCGGGTGACCGTGAAGGTGGTCTTGCGTCCGCCTTTCGAGCTGTTGCCTACGTAGAGTTCGATCTTGCCTGGTTCCACTACGAACTGGCCAGAGTTGTCGTAGAAGCCGACATCGCTTCTATCGATGGTGAACTGGACCTGTTTGGTCTCGCCCGGGTCCAGGTTGATGCGCTTGAAGTCCCGCAGTCGGCGCACGGGTTGTGAGATGCTTGCCACGGGGTCGTGGATGTAGAGTTGCACCACCTCGTCGCCGCGGCGGCTGCCGGTGTTCGTTACGTCGACCGTTGCGGTGATACCACCGCCGGTAGCGCTCATCGTTCGGGAGTCGAGGCTGAGGTTGGAGATCGAGAACCTGGTATAGCTGAGACCGTAACCGAACGGGTAGAAC
Organism: Rubrobacter sp.; assembly: GCA_036280905.1. Lineage (GTDB taxonomy): Bacteria > Actinomycetota > Rubrobacteria > Rubrobacterales > Rubrobacteraceae > Rubrobacter_D. The sequence goes on from DASUPX010000392.1 coordinate 1,920, forward strand.
GGGTCGCACGTCTTCAGGTCGCGGTAGCGCGAGACGTACTTCTGCGTGACATCGCAGGGACGGCCGGTCGGCTCGTGGTTGTAGTAGATCGGCACCTGTCCGACCTTCTGGGGGAAGGATACGGGCAGCTTGCCGCCGGGGTTCACCTTGCCGAACACCACGTCGGCCACCGCGTCTCCCGCTGCGACGCCTGGGAACCAGGCCTCGAGGATGGCCGGGGAGTCGCCGGCGACCTCGGTCAGGTCGAGCGGACGCCCGTTGAACAGCACAACCGCGAACGGCTTGCCCGTCGCCTCGATGGCACGGATCAGGCCCTCCTGGTTGCCAGGCAGGTCGATCTCGGAGCGCGAGGCGGCTTCGCCGCTCATCTCGCGCGTCTCACCGAGGGTCAGCACGACCTGGTCGGCGGCCTCGGCCGCGTTGACGGCCGCGGAGAAATCGGTGGTGTTGCAGTCCTGCGAAGGATCGTAAGCGGGAGGCTCGAGGTGAGAGAGCTCGCAACCCTCGGTGAAGGTTGCACCGTCGCTCTGGGCGGCTATGCCCTCGAACGGGGTGATGATCTCATCGTCGCTGTTGTCGTCGCCACGACCCCACCACGGGCCGAGCATGTCGCTCTCGCTCTGGCCGAGTGGTCCGATAACGGCGGTCTTTGCGTCGGGGTCGAGGGGTAGCGTCTGGTCTTTGTTCTTGAGGAGCACCATGGACCGACCTGCCGCCTTGCGGGCCGCAGCGCGGTCTTCATCGGTCAGGAAGTTGTCTGGGTCCGTGGCCTCTGACTGGTCCACGTAAGGACGCTCGAACAGGCCTGCCCTGAACTTCACCCTGAGGATGCGGCGCACCGCGTCGTTCAGGCGGCTCATAGAGATGCGGTCCTGATCTAGCAACTGCTGGCCGTAGTCGCGTATGAAGGTGCTGACCATCTCCTGGTCCGTGCCGGCCATGAGCGCGTTGGCGGCGGCGTCAGGCCCGTCGGCCGCCGTGCCGTGTCCGCACGGGCCCTCGCTTGGCCTCAACGGGGGGCAGGCCCTTGTCTCGGCGACCGCCGTGTAGTCGCTCTCGATAAAGCCGTCGAAGCCCCACTCTTTCTTGAGGATGTCGGTCTCGGTGTAGCGGTTGGCGCATCCGGGCACGCCGTTGATCGAATTGAAAGAGCACATCACGGTGTCGGCGCCGGCGTCTATGGTCGCCTTGAACGGCGGCAGGTACATGTTGCGCAGGCGCTGCTCGGACATGTCGGTTGTGTTGTAGTCCCGGCCGCCCTCCGGCTCACCGTAGGCGACGTAGTGCTTGGGGCTGGTGACGACCTTGTCGGCCGCGCTGTAATCGTTGCCCTGGGCGCCCTTTACCCGCGCCACGCCCATCACGGAGTTGAGGTAAGGGTCCTCTCCCCCGCCCTCGACGATGCGCCCCCAGCGCGGCTCGTGCGAGACGTCGACCATCGGGCTGTAGATCTGCTTGAGGCCAACCGTAGATGACTCGCGGGCACCTATCCTGGCGTCGGTCCTGGCGACCGCGGGATCGAAGGAGCTTGCGGCACCGAGCGGAACGGGGAAGATGGTCCGGTAACCATGGATGGTGTCATAAGCGAACAGGATCGGTATGCCAAGCCGCGACTCCTCTACCGCTATGCGCTGGTAGCGTCTTATCTCCGCCGGGTCAGTGAGGCTGAAGACGCCCCCAACCCCCGCCCTGGCGTCGGCTTCGGTGATCTGGCCGTCAGAGAGCAGCTGCACCTGCTGCAATTTCTCCTCGGTCGTCATCCTGGAGAGCAGGTTGTTGACCCTGGTCTCGATGCTCTCCTCGGCGGTGGGCTCCTCGGTGGCGAGGTTGTGCAGCGTCACCGCGGAGACCACAAACCCCACGACCATTACCCCTAACATGAGGGCGATCCGTCTCAACTTCACTCCTTTCGGTTTCTAGCTATTAGCTTTCAGCTATCGGCTATCAGCCTTTGGCGGTCAGCCGGATGATCCGGCGGTTCGTCTGTCGAGCCTCCCTCCGTTTGGTCTGCCGAGCTAGTCGTGCGCGACGCTACCCGGTTGCCGCTTCACTGGCGGTTGTTGGGAGAAGCGTTGAATCGTTCGACACCTATCACCGGTCTGACGGTCCGCTCGAACCCGGGCGTCACGAAATCGCGCCTGAGCATGTCGTCCTCGAGAGCGTTGCCGATCGAGGCCATGATCATGCCCTGGTCAAGCGAGAGGTAGTAGTCGGAGGAGGTCCCGGTATCGACGTTGACCGAGTCGCGGAAGCCCCACGGCGTATAGAGGCCGTCGAAGTCGCGCTCCAGCTTCTCGAGGTTCTTGAGCGTCTTGTCCGGGGCGTAGCGAAGCGCGAGGAAGGCCGCGTGCGGGGTCACCACGCCGTTGGTGTACGCCGACGGTGGGGGGTCCGGCACCGGCTCCCGGCCCGGGCACCCGTCGAAACCGTGGTCCACGAGCGTCCTGTCCTCGTTGGAGGGGTTACCGTTCGGGTCCATGCCGACGGCGTCAACGCCGTAGACCCCGTAGCCGCCCTCGGGGATGTTGGCGGGCGAGAAGCCCCAGTAACCGTACCCCGCCTCTTCGAGGCCGTGGTGGATCTGGGACCTCACCGTGAGCGGGTGGTTGACGCCCCAGCTACCTGGCGCCCACTGCTCCTCTGGGACGAACAGGCTAGGCATAAGGGCCTCGAACATGCTCCCGCCCCAGCTCGGGACGACGCGCCAGCCGTTGTAAGGATAGGCTCCTTCAAACACGCTGACGCCGTAGTAGGTGCGGTAGGACCCTACCGGCCGTGTCTCCTGGAAGCTGTAGTCGCAGGTGTTGGGGAAGGTCCGCCACGTCCCGTAGTACTGGCGTTTCGGGAGCTCGCCCTTGGAGATCCCTATGTAGGTCGCGATTCGGCTCTCGCTCACCACCGTGTCATAGCAACAAGGTGCCTCGCCGGTATCCGGGGTGTAGTGGAACAGGATCCTGTTGACCTCGGGCCTGTAGTAGAAGCCGAAGTCCATGCTGCGGTACAGCGCCCCGCTTCGCTCGGACAGCTCGGGGACACCTTTGCGCACGACCCGGAGCCCGGTGGCCAGCCAGCCGTTGTCTACGGACGACAGTATGGGAGTGAGCGGCTTGCCCGTGGGCGGCCAATAGGTGAGCTTCTTCCCCGTCCTCGCGTCGTACCAGTTGTAGAACTGGCCGCTCGGCTCGTGCCGCTCCATCCCCTCGAGCGTGCCGATCGTCCTTGACAGGCGGGACACGGCCTGGTCGTGGCTTATGATGCCGAGCTCCTCGGCGACGACCGTGCTCCACATGTAGGCGCCGATGTTCGTGGTAGAGGTCTGCACGCTCCGCTCTCCGTCCACGCCTAGCGAGTCGGCGGGCAGACCACTCCTGGGATACGTCATGGCGACGAACGAAGCCCACGTGTCCGAGCCGTATCTGCGCAACGTTTCCCTGGCGGCGAGGTCGCCCCTGTTACCACCCGAGAATGTCGCCGTGTTGCCTTCTGCCGCACCCCCCGAGGCGGCGTCAGCCCCCCGCCCCGAGAGGATGACCAGCACCACGGCCGCCGCGACCACACCAACCAGGATCAAAGCCGCAACCCTGGGTAACGAAGTTTCCCGCGCCAATTTATCCCCTTCCCCGGGCCCGAGAGGCGGGAACCCCTGATCCCCCTGACACCCCCGACCGATAACTTGCTTCTTATACTCCTCTTGTATGCTGTGAGTCAA
>DASUPX010000393.1:0-18719 GCA_036280905.1 Rubrobacter sp.
CCTCGGGCAAAGCGTCCGGCAAGGTGGTGCTCGTTACGGAGGTAGACGACCAGGACGCTCAGCCGTCCTAGCGCCCTGTCTCACGCACGAACAGGAGAAGCTCGCCCGGGCGGAGAAGCTTTTGCGGGCGCATGGGGTTCAGGTTGTAGAGGTGGCTGACGAAGTGTCCAGGGTCTGCGGTGTTGCCTTCTATCAGGTCGTAATGCGTCGGTACGATCAGGCCGAAGTCCAGTACCTCGGTTAGCTCCGCGACCTCGCGAAAGTCCGTGTTGCCTATGATGTTCCTCTGCGTCCGGAAATAGTCGCGGCCGTTGATTGGGACGAAGGCAAGGTCGATGTCCCAGTCCGAGAGGGTCTCGACCAGGCCGTCGTACACCACGGTGTCGCCGGCATGGTAGACGGTTACGTCGTTCCACTCTATGACGTACCCGAGGTACGGATAACCGCGATCGGGATCATGCTCCAACCCCGTGTGGGCGGAAGGGACGGCCGTCACCGTCGCCCCCGAGACCTCGAAAGGCTCCCCGACCTCCGGCACGACGAGGCGACCTTCATCCAGCCCAGCTTCGACGAGCGTGTCTCGGCTCGTGAAAGGCGCCACGAAGCTGGCCTCGGGCGAGGCTTCAGCCAGCGGCAAGACGGTCTCCGGATCGGTGTGGTCGATGTGGGCGTGGGTAAGGAGAACGGCCGAGGCGTTGGTTACCTCGTCGGGGCCCACAGGTGGGGGATAGGTGCGCGGCAGGCTGCCACCCTCACCATCCGAGTCGGTAAGGTAAGGGTCCACGTACAGGACGCCTTCAGGGCCCTTGATCGCCACCCCCACCTGCCCCAGCCCCCAGAAGGCGAGCGACCGCCCTCCCACCTCCAGCGCGTCGATCCTGCCGATCAGCCCGATCCCGACCACCTCCAGAGAGTTTGCCTCCATGCCCACACTAGCACAGGAGCGGGTCGGAGATTCGGGGGGGCGAACATGGTAACGGGCGCGCGGTCTGGGGCCCTGCATTCCTACCTCGAAATTCCTGGTCCGCCAGCGTGTTCTACGGGTGCCGGGGTGCCTCCAGCTTCTCCCAGACGGCCCTCCAGGTCTCTTCCCTCTCCAGCGCCAGCGCAAACGAGAAAACCCGCCGCGCCACTCGCGCCCTCAGAACCGGCCAGGCTGCCCTACGCGGGGCCAACCGCGCCAGCCTCCGCTCCTCGGCCTCCGCCATGACGTCGGCGTTCCTTCCCCGCGACAGCTCCACCGAAATCCACTCGTGCACGCCGTTCATCTCCCTCGCTTGATTACCCGATGAGAGTACAGCCGAAAGCGGTCATAATCCTTCCTGATGAAGAAGCTTTTCAGCACGCTCCGGCTGACGCCTTCGCTTGTCAGCAACGCTTCGCCCTTACAGGGCTCGCTTTCAGCCAGATCTCGCTGCGGCCTGCACCCCGCCGCTCTGAAGATTCGATGCCCGGAAAAAGTGGGTAGCCGAAGCCACCGTTACGGAGAGAGACGACCGGCCGAAAGTGAGGCGAAGCCAAAGCGTTGCCGACAAGCGAGGGCGCCAGCCCGAGCGTGCCGACAAGTGCAGGCCCGAAGGGCCGCAACGTGCTTTGAGCGACCGAAGGGAGCGAGCTAGTGTACGGTTACCGCCCGACGACGAGGCTGCTCTCGATGTTGGAGTTGCTGCAGGCGCGGGGGAAGATGGGCGGGCCCGAGCTTGCCAGAAGGCTCGAGGTGGGCGAGAGGACCGTGCGTCGCTACGTGGCGATGCTGCAGGAGATGGGCGTGCCCGTGGAGGCGGAGAGGGGCAGGTACGGTGCCTACGTCCTGCGGCCGGGTTTCCGGCTGCCGCCGATGATGTTCACGGACGAGGAGGCGCTCGCACTCGCCCTCGGCCTGCTCTCTGCCCGCAGACTCGGCCTCGACGGCGTGGCCCCCGCCGTCGAGGGCGCCCAGGCAAAGCTGGAGCGCGTGATGCCAGATGAGTTGCGCGAGCGTGTAAGGACCTTCGAGGAGGTCGTGATCCCGGCCACGACCCCAGAGCGCCTTCCCGCGGAGAGGATCGTGGTGACCATAAGCGGCGCCGTGCGGGAGAGAAAGCGGGTGTGGATACGGTATCGCTCCGATTCCGGCGATGAGACGGAGCGGTCGATAGACCCTTACGCCGTCGTTCGGGGTGACGCCTTCTGGTACGCCTTCGGCTACTGCCACCTGCGGCAGGCAAGACGCCTGTTCCGGCTGGACCGGGTCGCCTCGGTAGAGGTTCTGGATCCCTCTTTCGAGATGCCCCCCGGCTTCGATACCCCCGAAGGCGTGCTCGGGGCCATCGCCGACATGCGCGAAGATAGCTGGTCCGTGGAGGTGTTGCTTGAGACCACGATAGGGGAGGCGCGCGGGCAACTCCCGAAGATGGGTGTCTCACTTCAAGAGACGCCAGAGGGGGTCCTCATGCGTTCCTCGACCTCCGACCTCGCGTGGATGTCCCGCGTCCTCGCCAGCCTCTCGTTCCCTTACGTGGTGCGCAGTCCATCCGAGCTGCGCGGGGCGTTGCAGCGCCTCGCCGCCGAGATCTCTACCATAGCCGAGCGCGCCGAAGACTCGGAAAGAGAACGGCGATGAGACAGGCTAGTTGACAGCTGTCAGCTATCAGCTTTTGGCTGAGGGCTCTATTCGCTTGACGCCGGTCGTCTAGCAAGCTGCTGTTTTACAGGGGTTCTCGGCCCGCGAAGGCAACAGGAAAAACACCTGTAACCTGATGCCTTCAGCCTGAAACCTTCTCTCAGGATTTCTTCCGGAAACGTTCGAAGAGCCTGGCGATCGGGCGGGGCAGGGTGCGTCTGGGCTGGTCCCTGGTCGGCGGGTTCGGGTCGGTGCCGATCTCGTCCATCCTCTTCACCCATAGCTCCCGCACCATTACCTGCAGGGCGGCCACGAGCGGTACGGCCAGGAAGACCCCGGTCAGGCCGAAGAGGGTGCCCATGATAAGGATCGCGAAGACCACCAGGGCAGGGTGCAGGTCGACGGCCCGGCTCATCACTATGGGTTGGAGGATGTTGCCTTCGATCTGCTGGATGATGATAAAGGCGAGGATCACCCAGATCACCGTGAACGGGTCGGAGACAAGGGCCAATAGTATTGGTATGACGACCGAGATGGTCGCGCCGAGGTAGGGGATGAAGGAGACGAGGCCGCTGAAGATGCCGATGAGCAGCGCGAAGGGCACCCCGATGATGGAGAGGGAGATGGCCCAGAACACAGCTATAAAGGTCATCGCGGTCAGCTGGCCGAGGAACCACCGCTGCACCGTGTGGTACATGGCCTCCAGCACCTCCCGCGTCCTCGGCCGCCACCCAGCGGGAAAGAGCGAGACGAACCCGTCGACCCACGGCGCCGGGCGGATGACGAGGTAGATCGTGGAGATGAAGACCACGACCCCGAGCGAGAGCGCGGTCGCCAGCGTCAGCCCGACCCCGGCCGCCGTGGACACCGTGCCCCCAGTGAGGGCCCGCCGCCCGAGGTCCGACAGGCTCTGGGGATCCAACCCGATCTGAGTGCCGAGCCCGAAGAAGTCCTGGGCCCGGTTGGCCAGGCTGAGGGCCTCGTCCAGGAGGGTCGGGAAGGCCTCGGCGAACTCGCGGGACTGCGTCTCGACGGCTGGGACGATGGCGAGCCCGAAAAGATAGACCAGGCCGACGAGCACGGCCAACACGGCCAGGGCTCCCCACGTCCTGGTCCATCCGCGCCGTTCGAGGTAGTTGACCGGGGCACTCAGGATTATGGAGAGCAGTATGGTCAGCAAGAAAGCCAGGACCACGCCGCTGATCCGGTAGAAAAAATACCCCCCGACGAGCAGCGCGAAGACCAGCCCGAGGATCGTGTACGCTGTGTTGCTGCTGGAGGCCCGAGACCTCTCCACCGTTACTCCTTGGGCTCGACTCATAAAGAACTCTACTTGCTCCGGCCAGCATACCCAAAACCCGCTATTGTGACTACAGAAGCTGGGGGCTGTCAGCTATAAGCTATCAGCCGTCAGCTATCAGCTTCTGGTCTTGCTGGTCGCCGAACGCTTGCACGGTACCCGATTCCAGTAGCAAGCAATTGTTACTCTCCTGATACCCGTTGGTTCCCGCTTTCGCGGGAATGACGGAGGAAGAATCTGCGGCAAATGCATGCGACCGAAAAGCGCCCTTCTCCAGGTCAACTTAACAAGCCGAGATCTCCTCGATCCGCACCGATAATCCGTCGTATGGAAGAGTCAGGCCGCAACCCTATCAGCCGAAAGCGAGGCGAAGCCGAAGCGTTGCCGACAAGCGGAGGCGTTAGCCGGAGCGTGCTGACCGGCGCTAGCCGGTCTCCCTGGCCTTACGGTATTCGGAGACCACCAGCTCGGTCAGCTCCTCCACGGAGCTCTCGGCGACGGGTTTGTCGTACTCTATACGGCCGTTTCTTAGCAGGTTGATCCTGTCGCAGACGTCGAAGACCTGGGCGTAGTTGTGGACGATCAGGATCATGGGTATGCCCCGCTCTTCCTTGAGGCGTTGAATCAGGTCGAGGATGAGGGCCCCCTCCTTGGCCCCCATCGCCGCCAGCGGCTCGTCCAGAAGGAGCATCCTGGCGTCCGAGTAGACCGCGCGCGCGACGGCTATGGCCTGGCGCTGCCCACCCGAGAGCATCGCCACCTCGGTGTCTATGGAAGGGATGTTGACGCCCATGTCCGCGAGGTACTGGGAGGTCTTCTCTTTCATCTTGCGGTTGTTGAGGAACGGCCCGATGGTCAACTCGCCGTTCAAGAACATGTTGTGGAACACCGAGAGCTCGTTGACGAGGGCGAGATCCTGGTAGACGGTCTGGATGCCAAGAGAGCGGGCCTGGGCGACCGAGCGCAGGTTGACCTCGTCGCCGTCGATCAGGATTCTTCCATCGTCGGGACGGTGGAAGCCTGTTATCGTCTTGACAAGCGTGCTCTTGCCGGCCCCGTTGTCCCCGATGAGCCCGAGCACCTCGCCTTTCTTGACGTGCAGATCCACGCCCTTGAGGACGGAGATGGCCCCGAAGCGCTTGACCAGGTCCTCCACGCGCAGAAAGTCCTGGCCGTTGGCGGTGCCGTTGGTAGAACCGTTCTCCATCACGACCTCCCCGCGCCGCGCAGCCTCGCGACGTAGACGTTGAGAATCATGGCCACGAGGATGGCGGAGCCCAGGATGATGTTGAACGTATACGCGCCGATACCCTGCAGGGTGAAGCCGTTGCGCAACACGGTGAGCACCAGCGCCCCAAGGAACGCGCCTGTAACCGTTCCGACGCCACCAAGCAGCGCCGTGCCTCCTATGACCGCCGATGCGATGCACAGGAGCACTATGTCGGGTCCGCCGAGGAGCGGATCAATAGACTGTATGCGGAAGGACTCGATGATGCCGACGAAGCCGCCGAGCACGCCGCTTAGCATGAAGTTGCCGATCTTGATCCGCGCGATGCTCACCCCCGCCTCCCTGGATCCGAGGGGGTTGCCGCCTGTGGCGTAGGTGTGAAGGCCCCATCTGGTGCGCGAGAGGACGAGCTGCAGGAGGCCTATGATGAGGATGGCCCACACGGTGCCCGACCAGGCACCCTCCCCGAGCGCCCGGGTTACGGAGCTCGACTCCGGTGTGGTCGCGGGGAAGCCGCCTGTGAGCGTTACGTTCAGCCCGGCGAGCAGGAAGAACATGCCAAGCGTCGTGATCAGGGATGAGACGCCGAGGTATACGGTGATGAGGCCGTTGATCAGGCCGACCCCCGCCACCGCCAGAAGCCCCACGATGACGGCTAGCGGCAGGACCAGGAACAGCTTATCGTAGGCCAGGTACATCACAATAGGCGCGAACGCGAAAGACTGGCCGACGGAGAGGTCGATCTCACCGCAGATCAGGAGCAAGCAAAGCGCCGACGCGATGACCACGTAAGGGACGGCGTACTGGGACAGCGAGAGAAGGTTCTGCGGGGATAGGAACGCGCTGTTCGCCGCCTGGAAGTAGAGTGCCAGCCCCACCAGGACGACGAGTATGCTCACCTCCCTCACCCTGACGAGACCGGTTAGCAGCCTGCCGACCAGACCGCTTTCCTGCGTTCCCGCGCCCGCCGTGTCGCCCGCGGCGCTCTCGCGTGTGGTCTCGCTCAAGTTTTCCTCCTCCCGCTCTCCGCGAGAACTCCCTGGCCTAGGAAGGCGCCTTCACTATCTTCTGCGTTTCGGAGTCGCCCTCGAAGCGCGACTCGGTCTCGAGGTAACGGTCCACCGTGTCGGGCGTGACGAAGATGAGGCCTGTGTTCGTCTCGGCTGGTCCCGTCACGCCGCCCGAGATGTTGTACAGGTACAGCTGCATGACGGGAAAGAAACCCTGCAGGTAGGGCTGCTGGTCGATCGTGAAGTCTATGTGCCCAGCCTTCATGAGCTTGAGGATCTGGGGCAGGAGGTCGTAGCCGCCGGCCCTGACGCCCTGTTCGTGAAGCCCGAACTTCTCCATGACCTGGGCGACGCCCTGCGTGCTCCCGGCGTCGACGGCGAACATCCCGGCCACGTCCTTGTGGCCGTTGTACCAGGCCTCGATCCTGGACAGCTCGTCGGGCAGCTCCGCGCCCGTGGTGACCTGCTGGATCTCGATGTTGGCCCCGGAGTCTTCTATGGCCTGCTTGGCACCGTCGATCCTCGGCTGGATGTTGAGCTGCCCCGGCGTCGCTATGAAGAGCGCCACGAGCCCCTCGTCGACGAGGCTGACGATCCGCTTGCCCATCTCTATGCCTGACTGGAAGAGGTCCTGCCCCACGTAAGCCAGGGCCGGGTTTGTGCCAGGGCCTTTGCCGTTGGCGTTGTAGGCGATGACGGGGATGCCGTTGTCCAGGGCCTTCTGGATGGGCTTGTTGAAGGCTACGGGGTCTACCACGGAGACGGCGATGCCGTTGGCGTTGCCGGAGATGGCGGTGTCCATGGAATCGACCATGTCCTTGACCACCGAGTTCTCCGAGCCGGTCCACTGCGAGGTCGTGCCGAGGAGCGCCTGCGCGTCCTCGATGCCGTACCTGGTCGGTACGAAGAAGGGGTTGGTGGTCACGTGGTTGATGAAGACGAAGTTCCACTCCGGCGTATCGGGGAAGTTGCCGCCGGATCCACCCCCACCGCCCGCCTGCTGCGCAGCATCCTGCCGGCACCCTGCCAGCATCAACGCCGCCGATGCCAGCGCACTCCCGGCCAGAAACTGTTTGCGGCCCAGCTTGCGGCTGCCGAGCCCGGATCCACGCTCACTCATTCACTACCCCCGTCTTTGGCTTTGCCGACGCCCTGTTCCCCTGTCTGACATTGTCATACCACTCGGTATTCGTGTCAAGAGTTCGGGATCTACTCCCTGCCCTGCCCCCACCAGAGGCCCATCCTGGCCGTGGTACCACCGTCCACGTAGAGGACCTGCCCGGTCACGAAGTCCGCCGCGTCGGAGACGAGGAAGGCGACGGTTGGGCCAACGTCTTCGGGGTGGCCCACGCGGCCCCACGGAACCAGGGTGTTGCCGAACTCGGTGGTGTAGCCGGGGTTGTCGGTGAAGTAGCGGGGGACCTCGATGATGCCTGGGCCAACGGCGTTGACGCGGACCTTTCGGTCCGTGAGCTCTATGGCCAGTTGGCGGGTGAAGCCGTTGATGGCCCCCTTGGTCGCGGCGTAGGCCGTGTGCTGGGGGAAGCCGGCGAACCCGTGGACGGAGGTGATGTTGACGATGCTTCCCCCGCCCCTCTCCATCATGAAAGGCACGGCCTTCCTGGCGAGAAAGAAGTAACCCTTCATGTTCAGGTCGAAGACGGAGTCGTAGAGCTCCTCGTCCGTGTCGAGGAAGTCGGCCGTCTTCGTGATGCCTGCGTTGTTGATCAGGGCGTCGAGCCCGCCGAGCGCCTCTGCGGCGGCGTCCACGGTCTTCTCGCACTCCGCGGTGTTGCTCAGGTCGCCCTGAATAGTGGCGGCCCGTCCCCCGAGTTGCTCTATGCGGGAGACGGTCTCATCCGGCTCGGAGTGGGCGTAGTGGACGGCCACCTCGGCGCCCTGGCGGGCGAGCTCGACGGCGATGCCCTGGCCTATGCCCATGCCGGCGCCGGTCACCAGCGCCTTCTTGCCTTCGAGGGCTCTCACCCGTCGGCCCCCGTTCTGGCGCCCTCGCGTTTCTCCCAGCCCTCGGAGAAGAGGTTGAAGTGGACGTTCTGTTTCGGGTGGGCCGCTATCACGTCTTCGTCCAGCTCGACGCCGAGGCCTGGTCCCTTCGGGAGCTCGAAGTAGCCGTCCACTACTTCCGGGAGGCCTGGGGCCGTCTCCCTTACCCAGGGGTCGGCGAAGTCGTTGAAGTACTCCTGAATGCGGAAGTTCGTGGTCGCGGCGGCCAGATGCAGGGCTGCGGCGGTGTTGATCTGCCCCCCCACGTTGTGCGGCGCGATGGTCATGTAATAAGCGTCGGCCCAGGCCGCGAGCTTCTTGGTCTCCAGCAACCCGCCGATGTGGCTTATGTCGGGCTGTATGACGTCCGCGGCTTGCAGCTCGAAGACCTCCCTGTACTCCAGGCGCTGGTGGATGCGCTCGCCCGTGGCGACGGTGTCCTCTATGCCGTCGGAGGCCTTCTTCAGGGCCTTGAGGTTGACCGGCGGCACCGGCTCCTCGACCCAACCCAGCCCGAAGGGCCTGAGCATGCGCGCCATCTCGATAGCCGTGGCCGGGGAGAAGCGGCCGTGCATCTCGAGCAGGATCTCGACCTCTGGCCCGATGGCGTCCCTGACGGCCTCGACTAGCGAGACGGCCCGAAGCTTCTCCTCGTACTCCAGCTCGTAGTGGCCAGGGCCGAAGGGATCCAGCTTCAATGCCCTGTACCCGCGCTCCACGACCTTCTTCGCCGCCTCGTGGAACTCCTCGGGCGTTCGCTCCACCCTGTACCAGCCGTTGGCGTAGGCCTTGACCCTGTCCCTGACGGAGCCGCCGAGCAGGTTGTAGACCGGCTGGCCCAGTGCCTTGCCCACGATGTCCCAGCAGGCGGTCTCGAACATGGCGATGCCGCTGCTCATAACCTCGCCGGCCCGCGAGAAGTCGTCGCGGCCCATCTTCCTGACCAGCTCCTCTATCCTGAAGGGGTCGTGCCCGATGAGGTGCCTCGGGGCAGCCTCGGCCAGATAACCGACGAGCGCGTCCGTGTGGTTGACCATCCTCGCTTCCCCGAGGCCGGTTAGCCCCTCGTCCGTGTGGGCCCGGATGATGGTCAGGTTGCGCCACTCCGTACCGACGACGAAGGTGTCGAGGTGCGTGATCTTCATGCTTTCTCCTTCACTTCGGCGTCCGTAGGTAGGCCGGGAAAAACAGCGCCTGGAGGGGTGGTCTCGGCGTCGGGATAGTAACGCGCCAGCATCTCCTGCCCGATTCTGGCCCGCCTGACCCGCTCCCTGCCGAGCGCGACGGCCGTCGCCTCCAGGTGCGTGCCGCTCGGGTAGATGTTGGGCGCGTTCCTCAGGCCGAACTTGACGAAAACGGGCGAGGCGACCCTGACGAGGTCCGGTATCTCGTAGTGCCTCACGAACCCCCCGAAGTCGTCTGGCACCTCGACGTAGACGTCGAGTGGCAGGTCGGCCACGGCTCGTATGGCAGCCAGCTGCGCCATCGAAAGGTCGGTTGGCACGTTATACGTGTCGGCCCCGAGGTCCTCCATCGCCTTCACGGCTGCCGCGTTGGCCGCGGCGAGCTGCACGGAGACCTTCAGGACGAGGTCCTCCGGCAGCTCCCCTTTGGCCTTGAGGTCGCGCAGGACCCAGAGCAGCCCCGCGTCGGCGACCAGGACCCCGCGCAGACCCAGGGAGACGCCACGTAGCACGTCTTCCAGGGCGTAGGCGAGCTGGTCCTGCCCCCGGTGCTGGGCGCCGAGGACCTTGCCTGCGCCGGAGATCGCCGTCGCGCCGGTCTCCCACGAGGCGCGCGGCCCCACGAAGAGCGAGAGCTCCAGGGCGGCCTCGCGCGCCATCTGGCACATCTCCAGGATCTCGGCGTCGGTGAGCAGCATGATCCCCGACCCCTGGGAGACGCGGTGTATCTGTACTTCCCGTTTCCTGGCCTCGTCGATAACCGCCTCGAGCACCCGCGGTCCCTCGACGCTGGGTATCTCTACCCTGTACTGCGCCCCGTCGGGAAAGCGTTTGCCCGAGTCGGGTGGATCGTGGAGATCCCGCCCCGGCATCCCGAGCCCGGATAGTAGTTCGTGTGCCCTCATACCCCCTCCTTCTCCTTGAATTCCCCGGTGTCGAGCATCCCCTCGCCGATTGCGGCCTCGATGTCTTCTGAGGTCTTGGCGAGATGCGCCCGCATCTCCCGTCGCGCCCCCGCGGCGTCCCCGGCCTCCACGTGGCGGAGTATCTGTTCGTGCTCCGCGAGGGCCCGCTGCGCGTTGCCAGGCCTGGCCGCGCTGACCCGGCGGCTCGCCCGAAGCAACTCGACCACAGGCTCTAGCATGGTGAGCAAGACCTCGTTGCGTGCCCCCTGCGCGAGCAGCGCGTGGAACTCGACGTCGGCGTCCACGTAGCCCTCGGGCGCCTCGATGGACCGCCGCATCCTGTCCAACTGGAGGCGCATCGCCGCCACGTCATCGGGTCCGACGCGCCCCGCGGCGAGCCCGGCGACCTCGACCTCGAGGATCATGCGCATCTCAAGAAGCTCCCACAACGTCTTGGGCTGGACGCGGAGCAGCATGCCAAGCGCGTCGCGCACGGCCCGCGGGTTGCCCTCGCTTACCACCGCCCCTCGCCCGTGCTCTATGCTGATGAGCCCGCGGGCCTCGAGCAGGTTCAGGGCCTCTCTTACGACCGTCCTGCTCACCCCCAGGCGGGCGCACAACTCGCGCTCGGGCGGAAGCCGCTCACCCGGCTCCAGCCCACCGGAGACAACCATCTCCAGCAACTGGTCCGCCGCCCGGTCTCTCAGCCTGGTCCTTCGCGTCTGCTCCAATATGACCAAATATTGTCATACCAATCGGGGGGCGTGTCAAACGCGACGGTGCCTGGCTGCCTAGGATCCGCCTTCTTCGGTTTGCGCCGGCTTGTGGGCGGTCCGTTCTCTGCTCCGGCGGGCGCCCATGACACGACCGTTTATCGTCAGCGCCGGAAAGAGCAGGAGGTAGACGTATCCCGACAGGTTGACCGTTGCTGTGCCACCCAGGATGGCGATGGCCATCGAGAGCAGCCCGACCGCGATGTTCAGGAGGAAGCCCTGTATCTCCTCACGTGTTACCAGGAGCTCGAGCGTGTCGAGCTCGAGTTCGGCGCGCAACCTGTAGGCCCGAAGGTACATGATCACGAATATCGCCTGAACGGCGACGAAGCCAACCCCGTACACGATCATCAAGGCAGGAACCTGCGATGTCCTGATTGTCTCGGTAGAGGGGTAGCCGAACAGCTCGCTCATCAGCAGGGTAAACAGGAACTTCAGGGGGTAGACGTACATGAGCATGATGAACAGCAGCGCCGAGTTGAGCGCCAGGGTTGGGGTGTCGTTCAGGCCGTAGCGCCGGAAATACTTGTAGTGGTCGTGCCACACGATGAGGAGCAGGTAAAAGCAGATCGCGAACGCCAGAAAACCCCGCATGGTCTTGAGCAACTCGTCGAAGGTATCGGGTACCTCCAGGGAGACCACCAGGAGCGTCACCGCGAAGGCGAAGACGGCGTCCGTGAACCCTTCGAGGCGCGTGATTTCCTCCCCGCGCCAGCGGAAGTCCTCCTCTCCGGTCCGTCTCCGCGTAAGGCTCTCGCGTACCACCGTTCGCCCACCCCCGCCCGTGGCTGATCTCCGACCCCATGATAGATGAGCGATCGCAGGGCGCACAGAGAAACACGTCACAGGGCTATCTCCCGACCCAAATCCCGGCGACCGGTAGACGGAAAGAGCAAGACGGGGTCTGCTCGTGGTCTTTTCGCCTCTACGAGACCTTATCGGGTCTCGAGCATGTTTCCGCATTCTGATGCAGCACCGTAACATGTAGCAAGCAGGAGCCCGAGGTCGGAGGCAAACGCAAGTCCCGCACACGGCAGAGAAGCCCGGGGCGAAGGTCGCGAATCAGCAGGACGGCAACTCTTACTCGTCCGGATTAGAGTATCGATGTGCGCCGCGGGGCAGGCCAGAAACCCACTCGCCGAATATCGCCCGCCAATTATGGCAACTCATGATCTTGCATGGAAATTGGCTTCCTGAGCACGTTCGACGCTTCTCGGAACTTGTTCTGTCATCGTCGGGGGGCGCAAGGGGATAGTGGTAGGAAGCTTGGGTACTCTCCCGCGCTCGCGAACACCTTCGGGGCGAACCACTCCTCCTCGGTCTTGCGGTTCGGGGGTGTTGGCGAGGTACTGCCGCGCCTTTTCGCGCATGTCGGGGATGTTGCCGGGTACCGTCACCGCGTCCACCCTGGTCTCGGAGACGCCCATCGTGGGCCTGTACTGGTCGCGCTCTTGGCCGCGGATGTAGTCGAAGGTGTCGAAACCCCGCTGGAAGTCGTAGAAGGCCCTGAACATGTGCGGCGTGTCGGTGACCATATTGGTGTTGATGCCCTCCGCCGAGAGTAACTCGGCGAGGACTACCTGCTCCTCAGGCACCGGCGCCCACCCGTAGGGCTTGAAGCCGTCGTCGGGGGAGGGGAGCCAGTCCCTGAAAGGCCAGGTCCTCACCCCCGTATGGATGGCCCTCCTTGCGGGGATGGTGGGTATCGATTCGGGGTAGGCACGGTCGAAGACGAGGCTCTGCTTGGCAAGGGCGTCGAGGTTTGGTGTCTCTATCCAGCCGTTGCCGTAGGCACCGACGTGGTCGCGCCTCAAGGAGTCCAGAACCACCACGATAACGTTCACCTTGGAACCTCCTTCGGGAAGGTACTCCTGGTAGCGGGACCCCAAAGCGGTCGAGGTCCCGAGCGCGGCCACGCCCGCGGCCCCCGCCGCGGCCGCCTTCAGGAACTGTTTCCTGGTTACGGGAGCCCTCACGAGGCGGGTCCCGCTTTCTTTCCGCACCGGACCGGTGCTCGGCCGGCGGACGCGCCTTCCACCGGTTTGCTGCCGGCTGGCACCCGGGTTGCGCACGATTGGTTCCGCGCCATACGAATCCGCCGCGTCACCTAGCCATCGCCTCTCTCTGCGACCCGGCAATCCCGCGCGGAGCACTGTCTGAGCGCGTCCAGTTCCTGCTTGAGGTGCAGTTTCAGTTCCGGCGCGGCACTCCCGTACTCGTTGTCTAGCTGGTGGGGATCTTTGCCGAGGTCGTAGAGCTCGCGCTCGCCGGTCTTGTACTCGACGTAGAGGTAGTCCTCGGTCCTAAGAGCCTTGAGCCAGGGGCGTCCCCACTCCTGGCTCGTGCGCTCGGCCGCGGCTGAGGTACGACGCCAGTTGTTTGGCAGCGGGTCGCCCGTGACCAACGGCCGCACCTCGCTCTCGTTCAAGAATGAGGATATCTGGGTGGTGCCCCTCTCTGCGACGGCCTCGATGAGGAACCTCTTGCGCCAGTCTTCTATCGGCGTCGGGTCGTCGTCCAGAAGCGGCACGAGCGAGCGTCCATCCACGAAGCCCGGCGCCTCGGCCCCGGCGAGGTCGGCGAAGGTCGGGGCGAGGTCGTTGTTCAGGACCATGTGCTGCAGGGTTGTTCCCTCTGCTACCCCTGGTCCGCGAACGATCAGGGGCACCCTGATGTCCTCCTCGTAGGCCGTCCACTTGCCGGCGCCGAGACGATGCTGGCCAAGGTGGAAGCCGTTATCGGAAGTGAAGAAGATGTAGGTGTTCTCCAGCTCGCCCGACTCTTTCAGGTTCTTCACGAGGTCACCGATCATGTCGTCCACGGCCAGCATGGACTGAAGTCGTTTGCGGTGCAGCTCGTTCATGTAACCCTTCTGCTCCGGGCTCAGGTTCGGGTTGTCGTTGATCCAGTCGGGCTTGTCGGAGATGTCCCGCTCGTCGAAGTTGGGCGGCCGTGGCAGGGTGACGTCGGGGTAGGCGTTTTCGTGCCTCGGGGCGGGGGTGGCCGGCTGGTGGGGGGCCTTGGTGCCGATCCACATCAGGAAGGGCCTGTCGGCCGTGAAGAACGGGGGGTCGGCGCCCGCCGTGCGCGAGATATAGTCAGACGCCTTCTCCGAGATCACGTCGGTGTCGTAGTCGGTCTCCTGGTCGTAGTCGACCATGCGGCCGTTCTCGTTGAAGGTGTGGCTGAGGTAGTTACCCGTCACCGCGTACCACTCATCCCAGCCAGGCGGGATATAGGAGTCGCTGTACCCGTTCAAGTACTTGCCGAAGAAGGCCGTCCTGTAGCCCTGCTCCTTGGCCCAGGTGGCGATCGTGGAGTTCTCGTGGCCCAGGTAGCGGAACTTCTCGAAACCCCCGAGCGGCGGCTCGTTGGAGAGGATCTGGTGGTTGTGGGTGTACTGGCCGCGCAGGATGGTGGCCCTGCTGGGGCAACACAGGGAGTTGGAGACGAAGGACTCGTCGAACGTGGTGCCCTTGTCGATGAGCAGCTTCTTCAGGTTGGGCATGTGCTCTAGCGTGTTCTGGTTCAGATCGCTCGAGGCAAGGTCGTCGGTGAGGATGAAGACCACGTTCGGCGGCTTGGGCTTGTCGGCCTTCGCTTCTGGTTGCTTGCCCTCGGCGGACGGGAAACAGCCCGAGAGAACGCAGGCCACGGCCAGCGCCAGGAGCGCGTGCATCCCTATGATGAGCGTTCTCTTCGTGTGGTCCGCTGCTTTCACGTTGGTCTCGCCGGAGGGTTCTCGGAGGAGAGCCGTTCCAGTATCTCTGTTTTTACCCTAGAAGCGGTTAGTACAAGCCAGCCCACCAACCTCTGGGTTTCACCCAGGTTAAGTGTTATACATTCCCGCGATGAACGAGTCCACTTCCAAGTCCACTTCCAGAGCACCCTCGTTGCGGGTTGGCGTTTGATCGGCGACCTGCTCCAGATCCTCCCCGCGGTCCTGGTAATAGGGGTTGTTCCCGGTTGGTTCTGGACCAGGATCCTGCTTCGTTCTGACGACCTCGCAGAACGGCTAGCCTACACCCTCGGGCTCTCCATAACGCTGGTTCCGACCGCCGCCCTGCTGCAGACCTACCTGTTCGCGACGGGCGTCACCCTGACCGTGACCCTGGTTGCGGCGGCGCTGGTGTTTTTCGCGGGGTTGGCCGTCTACCTGCTGTCGGGACCGACCAGAAAGGACGGGGAGCCGGTCTGCAGCCCGCCTGCGCCCCCCGGCGTCTTGACGCTCGTGCCCCTGGTCGCGGCCCTGGCGCTGGCGCTGGCGATGCTCCTCGGCCTGGCGCCTGGCGTCTGGCTCATGATCCCGATAGCCTTCCTGGTGCTCGCCGCTGGGGCCATCTACGTGTGGGTGCCGGGCGGAAGCGACCGGGTGTCGGTACCTGAGGACGGAAGACCCACCCCTCCCGCGGCACGCTACGCGGTACTCGGTGTGGTCTCTCTCCTCGTGCTCGCGCGCGGATACCTTGGGCCCATCGTGAACGGCTGGCCCTTCCCGAGGGGCATAGACCGCTACGAGCACGCGGTGATGGCCGGCATGATGATGAGAAACGGGTCGAACGAGTCGTTCATGCTCTACCCGCCCGGCTTCCACCTGCTCACGGCCATGATCTCGCGCCTCAGCGGCTTCAAGCCGATGGAGGTGTTCCCCATCCTCGCCCCCACGCTCCCGCTGCTGTGCGCGCTCGCCTGTTACGCGCTGGCGAGGCGCATGTGGGGGTGGGAGTACGGGGTGGTGGCGGCCCTCGCCTCGGGGCTGCTCCTCGGTAGCACCTACCTGCAGTTCGAGGAGGCGCGGTTGCCGAACTTTATCGGGGAGTACTTCCTCATAGTGCTCGCCGTGGCCGCCCTGATCGGGCTGTACGCCTCGCCCGGGGTACGCGGCGGTATGCTTCTTGCCCTGCTTGGCTCATCGACGGTGCTCTACCACCAGATCGCGGGCTACACCCTGGCCGTGCTACTCGGCGTGATCTCGGTCTCATTCCTGCCCTACCTGCTGTTGCGGGACCGCAGGAGGGGCGTCTACCTCCTGCTCTCGCTCGCCGTTCTGGGCCTCCTCTCGGTGTTCTACGCCTGGGACACCTACGACCTGCCCAGCCTGGCGGCGGGGATGCTCGGCTCTTCGGAGACGGGGAGGGGCGGCGAGGCCGTTGCGATGGCGATAGGCACCAAGCCCGCGAACGGCCCTGGCCACTTCCTGATGACCCTCTCGCACCCCATCCTCTGGCTCGGCCTGCTTGGCCTTTTCATGCTCGCCGGCCACGAGAACACGAGGGGCACACCAGATACGCTGGCGCGCCTCACCCTGTTCGTATGGGCCCTCCTGCTGTTCTTCGGCAGCCTGACCTCCTACAGCGGCTTCCCCGACCGCTTCGAGCGCGACCTCGGCGTGCCCCTTGCGCTGCTCGCGGCCCTGGCCCTGGTCACGTTGCTGCGGGTGCCGCCCGCGCTCGGGCCAGCCGGGCGTGGGGCCCTGGCCACGGTCGTGCTCGCCGTGGCCCTCTCCGCGACCCTCGTCGGGGCACAGTCGGTCCAGAGCCTGCAGCTGGCCGCCGGGCCAAGCACGCGCCCCAAAGACAGGCCGGCCCCCGCCGACGTGGTCGCCGCCGGGACGTGGCTCGGGGAGCACAACAACGGCGGGAACATCGTCTCCACCCCCTACCTGGACTACGTGCCGAGCCGCGGCATGCTCGCTATGGGCGGTTACACCAGGATGCAGTCCTACGACGCCGCGCGGATAGAGCGCGCCAGAGACCTGCCGCCCTTCGGGGCCGGCCCGATGTGGGACGCCCTTCACATACTCAACAACCCGACCGGCGAACGTACCGCGCGCCTCATCGAAGAGAACGACGTCCGCTACATCGTGTTCTACAGGGGTTCCCTAGACGCAGACTGGCGCCTCTACGCGCTACACGAGAACCTCTACAGAACGGTGTTCCAGAACGAGAGCGTCATCATCTTCGCCCCCCGCTAGGGCGGTTCGCTGCGCGAACCGCGCTGTCAGCTCTCAGCAGTCAGCTTTCTGGCCGGTGGCCAGGGGCTGAAAGCTTGCAGCTAATATAATGCCCCGGCGATGAGTGCCGATGAGGAGAGAAAGAGGGGCAACGGGGTAGGTTTCGTGCTCGTGGTCTGGGCGGTGAGCCGCCTCCTCTACCTCGTCTGCGGTTCTATCTTCGCGCGGGTCGTGCCCACATCCGACTTCCAGCGGGTGACCCTGGACGTGCCCTTCGGGAGCATGAACCTCTGGTCTCACTGGGATGGGGAGCACTACGCCATGCTGGCCCTGGGTGGGTACCTTTCACCCCCGGACAACGTTTCCCCGGCCTTCTTCCCGCTGTACCCGCTGCTCATGAGGTCCTCCGCCGAGCTGTTCGGCGGCCCCATCTCCACGGAGGTCCTCTCCGTCTGGGGGCCCGTGCTCTCCGTGCTCGTCCTGCCCTTCGCCCTCTACTTCGTCTACGGGATAGCCCTGGACGGCTGGGGAGTGCGGGTGGCCAGGGGCGCCGTGCTCGCCCTCGCCTTCTTCCCAACCACCTTTTTCCTGAACGCCGCGTACACCGAGAGCCTCTTCCTCGCGCTCTCCGCGGGCTCCGTGTGGGCCGTTAGGGTAAGGAAGGACCTCCTGCTCGCGTGCGCGCTGGCGGGCCTCGCCTCCGCGACGCGTAACGTGGGGGTGTTCCTCCTCGTGCCCCTGGCGTACGAGTGGATCAGAACCATCGACCACTACCGGTGGCGGGGGGCTTACCTCATCCTCGTTCCGTCCGGCCTTGCGACCTACGCCCTGTACCTGTGGGCGCGTTTCGGGGACCCACTCCTGTTCTACACGGCTCAGGAGGACTGGGGAAGGGAGGCGACGGGGCCGCTCGCCACCGTGGGCCGGGCGTGGACGTCGGCGGTCGAGGGGGCGGGCAGGCTCCTTGACCCCGGCCTCTGGACGGCCCCCACCCTCGGTAACCTGGCGGACCACCTCGCCGCGGCGGGCAACCTGACCAACCTGGTCTTCTTCGTCTTCGCCGTGGCGGTATTGCTTGCCGGAGCCAGGGACCTCCCGCCTTCCCTCACCATCTACGGCCTCCTGCTCATCGCCCCTGCCACGCTCTTCGGAACGCCCCAGAGCCCGCTGATGGGTACCCCACGCTACACGCTGGTGGCCTTCCCACTCTTCATCGCGCTCGGCCTACTCGCGACGAACAGGTGGCTCTTCCGCACCTGGCTGCTCCTGAGCGCGGCCCTCTCGCTAGCGCTGTGCGCGCTCTTCGTAAGCTGGCGCTTCGTAGCGTGAGAGCACGCTCCGGCTTCGCCTCCGCTTGTCAGCACGCTGCGCCCTTCGGGCTCCGCTTGTCAGCACGCTCGGGCTAACGCCCTCGCTCGTCGGCAACGCTTCGGCTTCGCCTCGCTTTCGGCCAGTCGTCTCTTTCCGTAACGGTGGCTCAGACAACCCACCTCTTCCGGGCATCGAATCTCTAGAGCGGCAGGGTGCAGGCCATAGCGGGATCTAGCTGACAGCGAGCCCTGTAAGGGCGAAGCGTTGCTGACAAGCGAGCCAGGCGAAGCCGGGCGAGCGTGCTGACAAGCCGGCGCAGCGGAGCGAAGCCGGCGTGCTGACGAGCGGAGGCCGAAGGCCGCAGCGTGCTAACATGCCATCGTGGTGAGAGGGAGGATCAGCGGCAAGACGCGGCTTCTGGCCCTGATCGGGCACCCCGTTGGTCATAG